>JAFGVL010000036.1 GCA_016938015.1 Paludibacteraceae bacterium | reverse complement strand
TTTAACAGTTATTCAATTGATAAACAAATTATTAAACAGAAATATTAACAATTTAAAAACACTCGTTTGCTAAATGCACTACGGGTTTCCTTATCTCTCCTCCACAATAATTAGGCAAAAGTAAAAGAAAAAACATATTTTTATATATTTTTGTGTAGATGATAAGTATAGATTGCTTTAGAGATAAACTAGTTAGCGTTCATTGTAAAAAGACAACTCACCACTCGTAAAAGTCTAAAAATATCATAACTTTGAGAGGAGAATAAAGAGTAATTGAATAGAAAATATAAGTTATGAATAACGCAAAAATATCCATACGTTTCTTTGATGACCGCGAAGTACGAGCTGTTTGGGACGAACAAAATGCCAAGTGGTGGTTTAGCGTTTTAGATATCGTAGCATTACTTACCGACCAAGACGACTACACAAAAACCCGTAACTATTGGAAATACCTTAAAGCTAAATTGAAAAAAGAAAACAACGAGTTGGTTAGTACCACTACCCAACTGAAACTTTTAGCAAGTGATGGCAAACGATATTTATCCGATATGTTAGATTATAATGGAATTATTTCCTTAGGGAAAGAATTCCCAAGCAAAAAAGCAAACCGTTTTATCGAATGGTTTACATATAGTAATGAAAGCATAGATGGAAAAAGTAAAACAAAAGCATATGCACTATTTGAAAGTTCTTTTATCAATAGTATAGAAGTTGGAACAGCTAAAGGATTACAACAAATTCATGCATATTTATTTGGAGGGTTATATGATTTTGCAGGCCAAATAAGACAAAAAAATATCTCAAAAGGAGGATTTCAGTTTGCGGTTTCACACTTTCTAGGGGATACTTTAAAACAAATTGAAGAAATGCCTGAAACTACATTTGACGAAATCATAAACAAATATGTAGAAATGAACATTGCACATCCATTTATGGAAGGCAACGGCAGAAGCACACGAATATGGTTGGATTTGATCCTAAAAAAACAACTCAAAAAATGCGTCGATTGGAGTAAAATAAGCAAAAGTGATTACATGAATGCAATGATGCAAAGTCCAACAAATAGTAGTGTTCTTCAAACTCTTTTGAAGAATGCACTCACTACAAAAATTAATGACCGTGAAATGTTTATGAAAGGAATTGATTACTCTTATTACTACGAAGAAAATGATTAAAGAAAAAACAACGAAACGCTAACAACCGCTCATGGCACATGGGAACGCGGAACAGCATTTCGGTTGAAAGTAGTTCTTCAGTCGCTCCCCAAGATGCCATTGCTGAACTCGTTAGCGTTAGCGTATCGTGTGGTAAGTAAGAAAGTTTATTTGTACTGAATATTTAAAACTATCTATATAATTTTTTTCCTTAACAAAGTAGTGTATGAGTATCGATTATTTTATTGCCTATTTTTTAATCCTGTTTTTTGCAACAATTACACCAGGGCCAAATTCTGTGTTGGCAATAAACCATGGCTTAAATCATGGCTTTGCACGATCAATATATAGTGCTGCGGGAAATTTAGTAGGAAATCTTCTATTGGCATTAGTTTCCATTTTAGGATTGAGCGCTATACTAATAGCTTCGGGTATAGTTTTTACAGTTATTAAATGGATTGGTATAATTTATCTTGTATATATCGGATTAAAACTATTAATTGCTCCCCTAAAAGCAGAAACAACTGAAGTAAAAGAGGCTAAACCAAATCGATACAAAAAGAAAAATAAATTATTTTTAGATGGGTTTGTTATTGCAATAGGAAATCCAAAAGGCATCCTATTTTTTACGGCATTGTTTCCACAATTCATTACCATAGAAACAGCCACAATAGAAGAGTTTCTGATTATATTTATAACATTGGCTGTTGTTGCTTTTGGATGTTATATGCTCTATGCGGTATTGGGACAAAAATTAAATGCTTTATTTCAAGCCCCCAAATTTAGAAACTTGTTTAACAGAATTACCGGTTCTATTTTTATAGGAACAGGGCTAGCTATTGCCTTCTCCAAAAAATAACAACGTAAAACCTTACTAATTATTTCAATTTTTGCTTTAATTGAAGTGCTGCCTGATAAGGATCATTGGCAGAGCAAATGGCAGATACCACAGCTATTCCATTGGCTCCTGCCTGCATAATAGCGGTAGCATTTTCGCTGTTAATTCCTCCTATTGCCACCGCAGGATGTTTACTTACTGCCATTACCTGTTTTATTCCTTCAATGCCAAAAGGAGTAGCGGTATCGGTTTTTGTGTTAGTGCTAAATACCGGCGAAATGCCTATATAATCAACGTCCAGTTTATTAGCTTCATATACTTGTTCCAAATTTTCCACCGATAATCCGATAATCTTTTCACTTCCCAATAATTTGCGTGCCATGGCATAAGGCATATCGCTTTGTCCGATATGTACCCCATCGGCATCGGCAGCTAAAGCCACATCTACCCTATCGTTTATAAGTAAAGGCACATTATACGAGCAGAGTTTCTGTTTCAACGCGCAGGCAAGTTCAATAAACTCACGGGTAGTGCAATCTTTTTCGCGGAGTTGCACCACGGTAACTCCGCCTTTAACAGCTTCTTCTACCATCCATTCTAACTTACGCCCCAACGAAAGCGAACGGTCTGTTACCAAGTATAGACTCAAATCAAGCATTCTTATCCTATTTTTGCATTCTCAACCAGTGTTTCGGCAGTAAGGTTGTACAAGGCATCTATAAAATGCAACTGCATAGTTCCCGGACCTTTAGCCTGTTGAGCTGCCAACTCACCCGCAACACCCATGGTTGTCATAGCATAAGTAGCGGCAACTAACATATCTTTATTAACAGCAGCAAAAGCTCCAACCATAGCGGTTGCAGTGCAACCCATTCCGGTTACTTTAGGCATTAACGGCGAACCGTTTTTTACAGAATAAACCGTTTTGCCGTCGGTAATAAAATCTTCTTCTCCACTAATAACTACCACGGCATCGGTTTCTTGCGCCAAGCGTTTAGCACCTTCTAAAGCAGCGTTAGAAGAAGCGGTACTGTCAACCCCTTTTGTACTTACATTTTCTTTTGCTAAAGCCATAATTTCCGAAGCATTTCCACGAATAATAGAAGGCTTGCATTGCTTAATAATTAATGCTGCAACCTGATTACGATACGGAGTTGCTCCCACGCCGACCGGATCAAAAACTACAGGAATTCCTTTTTCGACAGCCGCTTTACCGGCAAGTAACATGGCATCTACCCATTTTTCGCTCAAGGTACCCATATTAATTACAAGCACCGATGCAATAGCAACCATATCCGTTACTTCTTCTACGGCATGCGCCATAACCGGAGATGCCCCAATAGCAAGTAAGGCATTAGCAGTATTATTCATTACCACATAATTGGTAATATTATGTACCAGGGGCGATTTTTCCCGAATTAAGTTTAAATCTAAGGCTAGTTGTTTTTTGTCAATCATAGAGGTATTTTTATAGCGTTTCAACATTTATTCAGGAGCATTTACACAATCACTTAATTCACGAGTAAGCTTCATGGCACAAAAATTAGGACCGCACATGGTGCAATACCCTTCATCCGAATGAGAGCCTTCTTTGTAATATTCCAACGCACGTTCAGGGTCGAGCGAAAGATGAAACTGGTCTTTCCATCTGAAATCGTATCGGGCTTTGCTCAACGCATTATCACGCACCTGTGCCCCCGGATGACCTTTGGCTAAATCAGCGGCATGTGCTGCAATTTTATAGGCAATTACCCCATTGCGCACATCTTCTTTATTAGGCAAACCTAAATGTTCTTTTGGAGTAACGTAACAAATCATGGCAGTACCCATCCAAGCAATTTGTGCTGCCCCTATGGCAGAAGTAATATGGTCGTAACCCGGCGCAATATCGGTAGTTAATGGTCCGAGGGTGTAAAAAGGCGCTTCGTGACACACTTTTTTCTGCAATTCCATGTTTTCTCTAATCTTATGCATAGGCACATGACCGGGACCTTCAATAATAACTTGTACATTGTGTTTCCAAGCTTTTAGAGTAAGTTCACCCAACACATCCAACTCCGCAAACTGAAGGGCATCATTGGCATCGTGAATAGAACCCGGACGCATACCATCGCCCAAAGAAACAGCTACATCATACGCTTTAAGTATGTCACAAATCTCATCAAAATGAGTATATAAAAAATTCTCCTTTTTATGTGTTTTACACCATTTGGTTAAAATAGAACCTCCGCGCGAAACTATGCCGGTTAGTCTATTTTTTAACATAGGTTCATGAGCCTGCAGTACCCCTGCATGAATGGTAAAATAATCTACTCCTTGTTCGCACTGTTCAATTAAAGTATCTTTATAAATTTCCCATGTTAACGCTTCTACGTCCCCATTTACTTTTTCTAAAGCCTGATAAATAGGCACTGTTCCCATTGGCACCGGACAGTTGCGAATAATCCACTCGCGCGTTTCGTGAATGTTGGCTCCGGTAGAAAGATCCATCAAGGTATCTCCTCCCCACTTACAACTCCATACAGCCTTTTCTACTTCTTCCTCTATACTGGACGACATCGCCGAATTACCAATATTCGTATTCAATTTTACTAAAAAATTAGTGCCAATAATCATCGGTTCTGCTTCGGGATGGTTGATGTTAGCAGGTATTATGGCTCTACCGGCAGCAACCTCTTGTCGAACAAATTCGGGGGTTATATGACTTTCAATGCCCAATTCCTCGTTCATTTGATTTTCACGAATACTTACATATTCCATTTCGGGAGTAATTATACCTTGCTTGGCATAATACATCTGTGTTATTTCTTTACCGCTTTTGGCTTTATAGGGTAAACAAATGTGCTGAAAACGTAAAGCATCGAGCGAAGCATCGGCTGCACGTTTTCGTCCGTATTCCGATGTTATTTCAGGAAGTTGTTCCACATCAGCCCGTTCTTTTATCCACGATTCTCGCAAACGAGGCAATCCTTTTTTTAAATCGATAGTTATCGTTGGGTCGGAAAAAGGACCGCTGGTATCGTAAATAGTAATAGAAGGATTTGGGCTAACCTTACGTTGACCATTTTCTATTTCTATGGTATCGAACTGTTTTATTCGGCGCATAGCCACTTTAATAGGATAAATCTTACCCGATATAAAAACCTTTTCGGAAGCCGGATAAGTAATTTTGCTGTTTTGTTGCATAATTGTTTTATTAAACTAATGTATTAGCTAACTAAAAGGGGGGACTTAAAAAAGAAAAATGATTGTGGCTATGAACAAGTCCCTACGACGGCATTACCCGCATCAGGTTCATAGGGTATAATCTCAGCCTGTAAAGTAAGGCACCCCTGAATTTGTGTACTACAAAAGTACTAATTTCATTTTTAATATCTTATTTTTCGCTATATTTATGCAATAATTTTTTATAAAAAAAGCACATAATGAGAACAGCGGTATTTAGCACCAAATCGTACGACAAAGAATTTTTTGAGAAAGCCAACACCGACCACGCACACGAATTTGTTTATTTTGAATCTTCATTAAAAGATAAAACCGTACAGCTGGCCGAAGGATTTGATGCCGTTTGCGTTTTTGTAAATGACACGCTCTCTAAGGAAGTGATTGAAAGTTTAGCTAAAATAGGTATTAAACTAATTGTATTGCGTTGTGCCGGTTTTAATAATGTAGATATAGAAGCCGCTTGCAAAAATTCTATTAAAGTACTGCGGGTACCTGCTTATTCGCCAACCTCTGTAGCCGAACATGCTGTGGCATTAATACTTACCCTTAACCGCAAAACACATAAAGCATACAACCGTGTACGTGAAGGCAATTTTTCAATAGAACGGCTTACCGGTTTTGAGTTAAGTGGCAAAACAGTTGGTATCATCGGAACCGGTAGAATAGGATCGGCTTTTGCGCGCATAATGAATGGTTTTGGCTGCTCAATTTTGGCCTACGACAAACATCAACACAAAACGCTGGAAGATATGGGAGTTTGTTATTGCTCACTTAACGAGCTGTTTAAACATTCGGATATCATCTCCCTACACTGTCCGCTAACGCCCGAAACTCATCATCTTATCAACAAAGAATCTCTGAGCTTAATGAAAAAAGGCGTGATGCTTATCAATACAAGTCGTGGAAAACTAATTGATACCGAAGCAATTATAAAATCGTTAAAAGACGGACAGTTAGGTTATTTTGGAGCCGATGTGTACGAGCAAGAAGAAAACTTATTTTTTAAAGATTTATCAGAGATCATTATTTTGGATGATAAAATTTCACGCTTAATGACCTTTCCAAATGTTTTATTTACAGCTCATCAAGCTTTTTTTACCGATGTGGCTTTAACTGAAATTGCTCAAACAACGCTTCAAAATTTAAGCGATTTTGAAAAAGGCGAAATCAATGTGCAAAATCAAGTGTGCATCGATATGATAAAATAAATGCCTTGAGAACTTGCTTTTTATACCATTTTACGAATGTTATAGTAGATAAACCTTATTCTTGATATGAAACAATCGCTTTTATTTTTTCTCAAATACTATCTTTTTTGGATTGCCTTTTTCCTGTTTTTTAAAGTCTTTTTTTTGCTTTACAACTACAGCATAATTGCTAATTTAAGCAGTTCAGATATTGTTGGCATTTTTACCCACGGTTGGATTATGGATTTGTCGGCTGCCGGATATTTGAGTGTTTTAGCCGGACTAATTATTGCTGTTGGGTTTTCATTTTTTCCTGCTATTGCTCGGTTTATTATAAAATACTACACCTTACTGGTGCTTATTGTAGTAGTAATAATGGGGCTGGGAGATGCGGGTTTGTTTATAGATTGGGGAAGTAGGTTAAACAACCAAATTATACTGTATCTGCAAAACCCCGGAGGCATGTATGCCGCTATGAGTATGGCACAACTAATTGCCTTACTATTTTGTTGGATTGGTTTAACTTGGGGTTGGTTTTGGATGTATAAAAAAGTTGTTGATACAAAACCTGCCAATACCTCATCTAAAAAATGGATAAGCATGGTGGTGGTGCTTTTCTTAACCGCAGCCCTAATTTTACCTATCAGAGGAGGCGTTAATACCTCGCCTCTTAACCATAGCCACGTTTATTTTAGCGAAAACTTACAAGCCAACCAAAGCGCCTACAATTATTTTTGGAACTTTTTTTATAGTATTACCAAATCCGGCTCCGAAAAGAAAGTGTTGAACTATATGCCTTCGGATGAAGCTAAACGAATAGTTGAAAATTCTCACAACATATACGAGAACTATCCTATTTACATTCAATCAAACAAACAAAAACCGGTCAATGTAATTTTTATTTTGCTAGAGAGTTTTTCCAATAAAACTATAGCACAAGCCGGAGGTTTGCCCGATGCAACTCCACGCTTAAACGAATTATGTAACGAAGGCATTTTTTTTACAAATATATATGCCACCGGCAACCGTTCCGATAAAGGTATTTGTGCCTTAATTGGAGCTTATCCGGCAGTAATCAATGGCGAAACGGTTTTAGCTTTTCCCGATAAAATGAATAAACTGTATTATTTCCCTCAACAGTTTAAAAAACACGGCTACAATATGTCCTTTTACTATGGAGGAGATGTAAACTTTTATAATTTAAAATCTACCTTACTACAAGCAGGGTTTTTATCCATCATTTCAAATGCTGACTTTCCAAACAAAATAGCCTCTCTACAAAAATGGGGTGTACCCGACGAGTTTTTGTATGCACGAATGTTTGAGGAACTACAACACAAAAAGCAACCTTTTTTCAGCATGGTGTATACCATTAGTAGCCATGAACCCTTTGATGTTCCCTATCAAAAAATTAACGGTACAGATGATAGATCAAAATACCTCAATTCTATAGCTTATAGCGATAGCTGTTTAGGTGTTTTTATTGACCGACTAAAATCAACAAAAATATGGGAAAACAGCTTGGTGGTTATCTCATCCGATCATTCTACACTTTTGCCCGAACACACAAGCATTGAAAACCCTATTACTTACCGTATTCCTCTTCTGTTTACCGGAGGAGCTATTGATACTAGCTTTATTTGCCAACACATAGCCATGCAAAACGATATAGGACCAACACTGATACAACAAATGGGATGGAAAAATAAACGCCCGAAGTTTTCAAAAAATATTTTCAGTTGCAAGCAATATGCATTTTATTGCAGAGAAACGGGCTGGGGTTTTATTTCTCCTTCATTAAGTTTTTTTCAGAACATAGAATCAAAGAAAACAACTATATTTAACCCGCAAGAAAATCAACTAACCGATTCTGTTTTTACTTTTGCAAAAGCATACATTCAATACTTACACGACGATTTTAATAAAAACTAGCAAAAGAAAATAAACCAACGTGTTAAAATTAAACAAGCATGAATAAAAAGTTTTACTTTATTGTAAACCCCATAGCTGGACCATTTAACAACATTCGTTACTGCGAACAAATCAAAAAAGAATTGTTGTTAGATAATTATGAGGTTGACATTGTATCCACTTTGCACAAAAATCATGCGTTTGACCTGGCAAAAGAAAAAGCAAACGATACCAACACATTAATTGTATCTATGGGAGGCGATGGCACTTTTAACGAAGCGGCATCTGCTTTGGTGTATTCCAATGCACCACTTGCTCACATACCTCGCGGCTCAGGAAACGGACTGGCAAGAATGCTCAATATTCCACGCCTTCGGTACCAAACAGCCGATTACTTAACAAATGGTATGATAAAAAAAATTGATGCCGGAAAAGTGAACGACCGCTACTTTTTTTGCACCTGTGGCTTTGGTTTCGATGCGTATATTGCCGACCGTTTTAATAAAAGTAAATTAAGAGGTTCGCTCATGTATGGTTGGTATATTTTTAACCTCTTTTTAAAATATAAAGGAATAACGGCTCGCTTTAGCGTTGATGGAGTTGCTTACAATGGCAATTATTTCATTGTAACTTTTTCTAACGCCAACCAATACGGATTAAACGCAAAAATTGCACCCCATGCCGACTTATCCGATGGCTTAATTGACGTAACTTTAGTTAAAAACTTTCCTGCTTTACTAGGCCCATTAATGGGTATAGCCCTACTAGGTGGTTTTATAAATAAAATGCCTTACGTAAAAACCTTTCAAGCGGCTAAAGTTGAAATAAGTTCAGTGTCTTCGCCATTTTTTCATATCGACGGAGAAGCTATCGATATCAAATACCCTGCTCACATAAATGTTTACAAAGAAGCTCTTAAACTGCACATCCCTAAAAATGAAGATTTTGTATTTGACAGAAGAGCTCTTTACAAACGATTTAAAATTGAAAAATACTTGCTAAAAAGCGAGTTAAAAGATTTTATTAAGAAAATGGCTTACGAAAAAGATCTCAATTAAAAAAACTTTAAATATTAAGTACCGGAATACTTGTATATTATGTAAATTTTTTATATCTTTACATACCTAATTAAAAATTAACAATTATGAAAACTCTTACTTATAATATGAAAACTCACGTTGGCATTTACGATAAAGAAGAATTGGCATACGATGCCATCGATTTACTGAAAACAAAAGGTTTTCCTATAGAAAAAGTGTCAATGGTAGAAAAGGCAGACATTGTAACGGATCAAATCAAAGCTACACCAATAGAGTCTGTTAAACTTATTCCTTTTATTAGTTTAGTTGTAATAGGCACCATAATTGGGGTTTTAGCTTCTATTGATGTTATTAATATCCCCGGTTTAGGTTTTTTAGGCGAACGTGACGTGCCTGCATTTATTGGTGGTTTTATTGGTTTTGATATTGGCTTAATACTAGCCACTATTGTTACCATTATTATTACCATTATTACCAGAAGAAGAAACTTGATAAACGCTCAAAAACGAGTTGATGTAAGCTACTTAATTGTTGTAACAGGGAGCATTACGGATATTGAAAAAGCAGAACATATACTTGGCACAAGTGGTATTCACAAACACAAGTTATTATGTAATTACTGTAAAGCAAAAAATGTATAAATAAAATACTAACTACAAAAAAGGTCGAGTAAAATTACTCGACCTTTTTTGTAATATATATGTTAACTTTTAAACCAGTTTCATCTCAACCAATACATTGTTCATACTTCTAACAGCTTCAGCACTTTTAGCAAATAGTTCTTGTTCTTGTTCTGTTAAAGATATTTGTTCAATTTTTTCAACTCCGTTTTTGCCAATCACAGCAGGAACTCCAATGCAAATATCTTTTTGATTGTATTCGCCATCCAAGTATACACAACTAGGAATAAGCACTTTCTTGTCTTTAAGAATTGCATCGCACACCATAGCACCGGCAGTACCGGGAGCATACCAAGCTGATGTACCCAGCAAAGCAGTAAGCGTTGCACCTCCTACCATGGTAGCTTTTACAACTTCTTCTTGTTTTTCGGCTGATAATGACGCAGCAACCAAACTTCCTTTAGCCGTAGCTTTGCTTATCAAAGGAATCATGGTAGTATCTCCATGTCCACCTATTACCATTGCATCAATTTCAATTGCAGGTACATTTAATGCATTGGATAAATTATAAATAAAACGAGAGCTATCTAATAAACCACCCATTCCAATTATACGGTTTTTAGGTAGTTTTGTCGATTTTAGTGTTAAATAAGTCATGGTATCCATCGGATTTGCAATAACTACAAGAATAGCATTGGGCGAATATTTCAATACACTACCACAAACCGAATTAACAATTCCGGCATTTACTCCAATTAATTCTTCGCGAGTCATACCCGGTTTACGTGGCACTCCGGATGTAATTACAACTACATCTGAATTAGCCGTTTTTTCGTACTGATTGGTAACTCCCTCTAATTTCGTTTTGATGTTGAGCATTTTATTGCATTGGTTCATATCCATTGCTTTGCCTTCGGCAAACCCTTCTCTCACATCTAACATAATCACTTCATCGGCAATATTGTTCATGGTAAGCACATTTGCACATGTGGCTCCTACATTGCCTGCTCCTATAACTGTTACTTTTGACATACACTAATTTTTTATTTTTTTAAACTTCATTTTACTTAAACTCGCTCTACAAAAATAGAATTAAAAATTGAATACAGAAATATTTCCTTAATTCTTTTGTCTTTTTATAACATATATTTTAAAACATGGTTTATCACTAAAAAATATTTAAAAAATACCTTGATTAAAAACGCAAATTCTTTCGCACAATAACTTGAAAAGCAGAACTGATTTAACCGTATAATAATGAATTGTTTTTATCTTTGTATAGATGGAAACTTTTTTTGAAGATACAGAATTAGGTCGGGTAGAAATATGGCGAAACGAACGGGCAAAAAGAATTAAGATATTAATTAAACCCGATCATTTACGCATTACTTTACCACAGCACTCGTCGCATAAACAAGCACTGGCTTTTTTAAACGAGGTACGAGTAAAAATAAAGCAAAAACAACAAAAAGTAAGTACACAATCATCTGTAATTGACGAAGACCATCCTATACAAACACTATCGTTTAGTTGTAAAATAAAAGCAGCCAACAGAGAAAAAGTTTTTTTTAAGTTGAGTGAGGGCATTTTACTCATTGAATACCCTCAAAACCAAAACTGCCAATCCAAGCAAATGCAAGATATTTTTCGTAAAGGCATCCTATTTTTTTTACGTAAAGAAGCCAAACGATTATTGCCCGAACGTATAAATCAGCTGGCAAAAATGCATCATTTTACATTCAAAGACCTAAAAATTCAGAGCAGTAAAACTCGTTGGGGAAGTTGCTCTTCAAAAAAAAGTATCAACTTATCTTTTTATTTACTGCTGATGCCCCCTCATTTAATAGATTATGTTTTGCTGCACGAACTCTGTCATACCGTTGAAATGAATCATGGAGAAAGTTTTTGGAAACTAATGGACAAAGTGACGAATAACACATCCAAAGAATTACGCAAACAAGTTAAAAAATATCGATGTGCCTTATAAACTCTTGATTAAAACACAAGCACCTAATCAACCCCTAACGATTTTAACAATATGATGAACTGGAACTCACTTCTTTCCAACAAACGCTTCGGCATGGAAGATTTGCACCTAAAAAACCACGACGACCGCACCGAATTTCAGCGCGATTACGACCGGCTAATTTTTTCGGCTCCTTTCCGACGGTTACAAAACAAAACACAAGTTTTTCCGCTACCAGGCAGTGTTTTTGTGCACAACCGACTTACTCATAGTTTAGAAGTAGCTTGCGTTGGGCGTTCGTTAGGAAACGGAGTAAGCAAAAAAATTCAGCAACAATACGGACAAGTTGTTTCTCCCTTTATGGATGAAATAGGTGCCATTGTTTCGGCAGCATGCTTAGCACACGATTTAGGCAATCCACCCTTCGGCCATTCAGGCGAAAAAGCTATTGCTACTTACTTTTCGGAAGGAGAAGGAGCATTTTTAAAAGATAAAATGACGCTAAACCAATGGAAAGACATTATTACTTTTGAAGGAAATGCAAACGCTTTTCGGCTACTTACACATCAGTTTAACGGCAGAAGAAAGGGAGGCTTTGCATTAACCTATTCTACCCTCGCATCAATAGCCAAATACCCTTACTCTTCAGCCTATGCAGAAAAAAAACAAAAGTTCGGATTTTTTCAGTCGGAAAAAGACG
Organism: Paludibacteraceae bacterium; assembly: GCA_016938015.1. Taxonomy (GTDB): domain Bacteria; phylum Bacteroidota; class Bacteroidia; order Bacteroidales; family Paludibacteraceae; genus JAFGVL01. Next base: position 4,534 of record JAFGVL010000036.1, on the reverse strand, counting down.
ACTTTACAAAAATTGCTCACGAATTGGGTTTAATAGCATTAGAAAAAGAAAAATATGTACGGCATCCATTAGTTTACTTAGTTGAAGCAGCAGACGATATTTGCTACGAAATAATGGATATTGAAGATGCACACAAACTAAAAATTCTTACTACTGAAGAAACACAAGATCTACTACTGGCATTTATACCCCACGAACGCATAAAAAGAGTAAGGGAAACCTTACAAATTGTTTCAGACACTAACGAACAAATTGCCTATTTGCGTTCTACCGTAATAGGCCTGCTTATTGACGCTTGCGTAGATGCTTTTATCCTAAATGAAACATCTATTTTAAAAGGCACATTTGCATCATCGTTGATAAAAAACATACCCGAAACACAAAAAAATGCTTATGAATTGTGCGAAATTCTTTCTAAAAAACGCATATATAAATCGAAAGATGTAGTGGATATTGAAATTGCGGGCTATAATATAATCTACACTTTAATTAATAAATTTTCTACCGCCGTACTTCAACCCGAAAAATCGTATTCAAACATGTTGCTTTCGCGCATACCACAGCAATACCAAACCGATAGCGCCAACGAATACGGCAAAATTTTAGCCGTACTCGATTTTATTTCGGGTATGACGGATATTTACGCATTGGATTTGTACAAAAAAATAAATGGCATGAGTTTACCCACACTTTAAGCGTACATCGCAGGTATTGAATGATTGAATTTAATCGACACACGAAATAGTTTATCGGGAAAAAATCATCCATTCATCGATTTTTTATACCTTACTAATAGATTGCAGCTTATCTTTGCCTCACTAATCATTAAATAAACAAAATATGACAAAAAAATCAAACTGCTGCCCTTCAAACCATTCAAAGCTTAACGGACTAGGTTTTGCCACCTTGCTTATTGTTAGCGGTGTTTTGCTCCTATTTACAAAACTTAATTTTATTCCTGCCAAATACATAGATGCTATTGTATCATGGCAATCTGTAGTTATTCTAATCGGTTTAATTTCGATAGTTAAACGACAATTTCTTTTTGGGTTAAGCCTTATTTTTGTGGGTAAGTTTTTTCTTATCCCCGAAATTGCCAAAGTACCCGATAATTTTTTAGGAGCAATACCCGATAATTTTGTACAACTTTACTGGCCTGTTTTACTCATTTTTGCAGGTGTAATTTTTATTCTACACCGTTTTACGGCTCCATCGCGAAAATTTGAAACCATACGCGAAAAATTTTTATACGAAGCCGAAAAGCATGGACATAAAAACGAAATGGAATGCGAAAATGGCTTTATCAAAAAAAATAGCGTATTTGCAAGCTCCGAACACATTGTTCTTGAACCAATTTTTAAAGGTGGATACATCAAAACAGTTTTTGGAGAAACAAAAATCGACTTGCGTAAAACAGATATAGAAAACGAACCTGTACGCATAGATGTTGATGTTGCGTTTAGCGGCATGACTATTTTTGTGCCTTCAAATTGGCAAGTTCAACTAAATGTAAACTCGGTTTTTGGTGCTTTTGAAGACAAACGCTCGTTTAAAGAAAAAAGTGATGCCAACAAAACCCTAATTATTTATGGCTCCATTGTTTTTGGTGGTGGAGAAATTCGTAATTAATACAACATGATTCACCCCTTTTTTAAAAATAAGTGGTACATAGCTATAGCTGTTGCAATTTGCCTATTAGGTGGTTTGTTGAATGTACTCGTTATTTCACCTTTGATAAATACCCCTTTTCTGTGGCTTTTTATCGATGGCACTATTAATTGCCTTATTTTGGCAACTATATCTATTCCGCTTTGGATAGTCATAAAATTTGTCGACTTTACAGGCGAAGCATCCCTACAACGCTGGCTGAATTCTTTTGCATTATGTACCTTAACTGTTGGTATCAGCTTGGGTATAGACCTACTTATTAATTACCTTTTTTTGCCGGAAGAAGTGTATTACAACTTACTGACTACCATCCCATTGCGTATAACCTTTGGAGTTTTACTGTATATAATGCTAGTGCAACATTTTTTAGTGTTGGTTAAAAAAGAACGTATTTTAGCAAAAGAAGAAGAGGAAGAAAAACTAACAGAACTACTCTCTGAAACAGAAACAACGAACTCAGCCATAGAAATAATTGATCGCATAGCCATAAAACTTGGCAGCAAAATTCATGTTATTTCTGTTCCGGATATATTATACTTACAGGCCGAAGGCGATTATGTGATGATTTATACCCCCGATGGCAACTTCCTCAAAGAGCAAACAATGAAATATTTCGAACAACACCTGCCTCAACAAAAATTTGTACGTGTACACCGCTCATGCATTGTAAATGTAGAAATTATTTCGCGCGTGGAACTCTACGAAAAACAAAACTACCTACTACACCTTCAAAATGGCACAAAAATTAAAGCCAGCACAAACGGATATCGGTTGCTTAAAAAGACATTGAGCTTGTAAAAAACCTGTTTTTGTTGATACGGTTACGCACATAATGCGAATTAAGGGTTGAAAAACAAATCATATTTCTATAGAGATTACTAATATCTACCTTAAATAGCAGCGTTTTATACTTACAGATTCCTCACTACGTTCGGAATGACAGTAATAAAGCAATAAGACTGTGTGGAGAAGAGGGTGGCGTTGCCGCCCTCTTCTCCACAATCCATTAAATAACGAAAACGGTGTCATTCCGAACGTAGTGAGGAATCTATTTGTAATAAATAGCTTGTAATATGTTGAACAATTTTACTAGATAAGTTTTCAACTCTTAATTCTCACACATAACTAAAACCATACTTTATTAATACACTAACTCCTTAATAAAAAAACAACCAACAAATCTCCATTATTTATACTTTGCGGTTTAATTTAAATAGCTTATCTTTGCCTTACATAAACAGTAAAAAATGAGCTTTGTAACGAACACTGAACTGCAACTGGCTTTCGATTTTGTTGAATACACCGGAGAACACATTTTCTTAACCGGTAAGGCAGGTACAGGTAAAACCACTTTTCTTAAAACCCTCAAAGAGAAATCGCCAAAGCGCATGGTTGTGGTCGCTCCCACAGGCGTTGCCGCTATTAATGCAGGAGGTGTAACCATTCATTCTTTTTTCCAAATTTCTTTTGGTCCGCAAGTAAGTTTTGAAAATACTTCTGCCGAAGAAAAACGCTTCAACCGCGAAAAAATCAATATTATTCGCACGTTAGACCTTTTAGTGATTGACGAAATAAGTATGGTGCGAGCCGATTTGCTCGATGCTATAGATGCCGTTTTGCGCCGTTACAAAGACCGAAACAGGCCTTTTGGAGGAGTACAATTATTGATGATTGGCGATTTGCAACAGCTCTCGCCCGTAGTTAAAGATGCTGAGTGGAACATACTTAAATCACACTACGATACAATGTTTTTTTTCAGCAGCAAAGCGTTGCGTCAAACTAATTTTGTTAGTATAGAACTAAAACAAGTATTTAGGCAACAGGATAACCATTTTATATCTATACTAAATAAAGTGCGCGAAAATAGGCTCGATCAGGCAGCTCTTGAGGCTTTGAACAAACGCTTTATTCCTAACTTTAGTCCCGGTACCGATGATGGATATATTACCCTTTGCACACACAATGTACAAGCACAACGCATCAACGACTCCAAATTACAAGAACTATCGGGCAAGGCAACTCTTTTTAAAGCTACAATAGAAGGTCTATTTCCTGAGTATTCATTTCCAACGGAAAATGAATTATATCTGAAAGTAAATGCTCAAGTAATGTTTGTAAAAAACGACTTGTCGCAAGATAAACTTTTCTTCAACGGTAAAATTGGTAAAATTACACGCATTGACTCCGATAAAATAATGGTGCAATGCCCTACCGATGAAAATGAGATTGCCGTAACACCATTAAAATGGGATAATGTAAGATATAGCATCGACCCCGAAACAAATGAAATTAAAGAAACAATAGAAGGTTCCTTTATTCAATTTCCCCTAAAACTAGCCTGGGCAATTACTATTCATAAAAGCCAAGGTTTAACCTTTGAACGTGCCATTATTGATGCCGAAGCTTCTTTTGCTCACGGACAAGTGTATGTTGCTTTAAGTAGATGTAAAACCTTGGATGGGATGGTATTGAGTACCCCCATTTCTAATCGAAGCATTATAAACGATGGTACCGTTAATGGCTTTATTAATCAAGTAGCACAAAACCAACCGGATGAAAAGTGGCTTACTGTTTCAAAACAACATTACCAACAAGAGTTAGTAGCTGATATCTTTCGATTTCAACGTATGCGTTATTTGCTACAATCAATCAACAAACAACTACAAGAAAACGCTTCCGCAGTTACCACGCTTTTAATTGATCGGTTTGAAAAAATGCGAAAACCCGTACAAGAAGAATTAGTTGAGGTAGGCGAAAAATTTCTTGCACAAATTGCGCATCATATTACACAAGAGCCCGATGTAGAAAAAAACAAACCCTTACAAGAACGACTTACTAAAGCAGCTGATTATTTTACGGGAAAAAT
>JAFGVL010000004.1 GCA_016938015.1 Paludibacteraceae bacterium | reverse complement strand
TTTATGATTGGGCAAGAGTTTTAAAAATGTGTGGTAAGAATTTTGTATAATTATAAGCTAAATTAATTAAAACAATTGTGATATGAAAAAACTAGTAATTACCCTCAGTTTAATTTGTGTAATGATAGGGTCTGTAAATGCACAAAAAGTAGCCTTAATAGATATGGAATATATCTTGAAAAATATACCCGCTTACGAAACGGCTAACGAACAGCTTAATCAGGTATCGCAAAAATGGCAAAAAGAAGTGGAAACACTTACTTTGGCCGCTCAAACCATGTATAAAAATTATCAAACAGAGCTTGTATTTATGTCGCCGGATATGAAAACAAAACGTGAAAATGAAATTGTAGAAAAAGAAAAAGCAGCTCAAGATTTAAAACGAAAATATTTTGCTTCGGATGGAGAGTTGTTTAAAAAAAGAGAAAGCCTTATGAAGCCTATTCAAGATGAAGTGTATAATGCCATAAAATCAATTTCGGAAGAGAAATCGTATGTGATGGTTTTTGACAAATCATCCAGTTTAAATATGATTTATGCTTCTTCAAAAATTGATATAAGTGATGAAGTGTTATTAAAATTAGGATATTCTAAATAATTCACTACATTTGCAAACTGTTTAATTTAATTATATAAAAAAAAGATTTATGTTGAAAAAAATTGTAATATGTCTTTTGGCAATTTTGCCGGTAAGCATAATGGCACAAAATGCCTCCGAACTTAAGTTTGGTCATGTTAACACACAAGAGTTAATCATGCAAATGTCTCAAATGAAAGAAGCTCAAACTCAATTAGAGGCTTTATCTAAACAATATGAGGATGAGATAGTTAAGATGAATGAGGAGTTGCAAAAAAAATACCAAGACTTTCAGGCATTGAAAGATGTGGATGAAGCAATTATGAAAACTCGTCAAGACGAACTTATGGCTTTAAACCAACGTGTAGAATTGGTAAAACAAACAGCTCAAGAGCAAATACAAAAAAAACAAGAAACATTGGTTGCTCCAATTATTGAGTTAGTGAAAAAAGCAATTGCCGAAGTGGGTCAGGAAAACGGATACCTATATATTTTCGATACAAGTGTGCCTGCTACCGTATACCAATCACCAAAAAGTGAAGACGTAACTGAAAAGTTAAAAAAGAAACTGAATATTACTGCTACACCAAAAGCAACAGCGCCTGCTGCCAAGAAATAGTTTTTGTGCTGTAAACTCAACACAATAAATAAAATTTTGACGCAAAGATTGATGATTAAAATCAATACTTTGCGTCTTTTTTGTGTATTATTAGGATTTATTAAAAATATCGCACAATTTTGTATTTGTAATAAAACCCATTAATTAATGACTAACTATTCAACGGAACCTGCTCCTATAGGAATTTTTGATTCGGGCTATGGTGGTTTAACCATATTAGATGAGATTCGAGCTCAACTGCCTCAATACGATTATATTTATTTGGGCGATAATGCCCGTACGCCTTACGGTTCTCGTTCGTTTGATGTGGTGTATGAATACACACTGCAATGCGTGAAGCAGTTATTTGAAATGGGTTGTCATTTAGTTATTTTAGCTTGTAATACAGCTTCGGCCAAAGCTTTAAGAAACATCCAGCAAAAGGATTTACATACATTAGACTCTAGTCGAAGAGTGTTGGGGGTAATTAGACCTACCGTCGAAATAATAGGCGATATAACTAAAACAAAGCATGTAGGTTTATTAGGTACTTTAGGTACCATTCAATCCAATTCTTATCCCTTAGAAATTAAGAAATTATTTCCCGATATTAGTGTTACCGGAGAGGCTTGTCCGCTTTGGGTGCCAATTATTGAAAACAATGAACACATGCACCAAGGAGCCGATTATTTTGTAAAGAAAAATATCGAAAACCTGTTACGTAAAGACGATAAAATAGATAGTATTATTTTGGGGTGTACGCATTATCCACTATTAATAAATAAAATTAAAGCATATACTCCTTCACATATTACCATCGTTTCTCAAGGTAAATATGTTGCTCAATCTTTGCTTCAATATCTTCAACGACATCCTGAAATTGAAGCAAAGTGTACTAAAAATGGAGAAGTTCAGTTTTTTACCACCGAATCGGTGGAGAAATTTCAAAGTTCAGCCTCCATATTTTTACAACAAAAAGTCGAAGCGAAAAGAATTACACTTGTTTAATACAGAAAAAAATAGTTATGAAAAAGTTAATAGTCATAGTAGCCATAATTGCTTTAGGTGCATGTTCAAGCGTTCCGATAACAGGACGTAAACAAATGATGTTGGTCTCAGATGCGGAAGTGCTTTCAATGAGCCTATCAAGTTATCAGGAGTATATGAAAACAGCCAAAATCTCTACCAATACAACCCAAACAGCAATGGTAAAAAATGTGGGTTCAAAAATAGCCGCTGCTGTAGAAAACTATCTTAGAACTAACGGCTTATCTTCCGAAATAAAAAATTTTAAATGGGAATTTAATTTGGTACAAGATAAAGTACCCAATGCTTTCTGTATGCCCGGAGGTAAAGTGGTAGTAAACGAAGGAATATTGCCTATTACTGCAACCGAAACAGGTTTAGCTGTGGTAGTAGGTCACGAAATTGCCCATGCCGTTGCCAAGCACGGTAACGAACGAATGAGTCAGCAATTAGCAGCTCAACTGGGAGGGGAATTATTAAGTGTAGCGCTACAAACAAAATCTGC
>JAFGVL010000035.1 GCA_016938015.1 Paludibacteraceae bacterium | reverse complement strand
TGGGTCTGTACCACGGGTGGTAGAAATACTTTCGCCCTTACAATGCGTTTCAGCTCTACGAAATCCTTTAGCATCTACAATTTCTATATCTGTTGTAGCGGTATCTTGTGTTCCTACAGAGCCATAACATTCGCTGTAGTTTTTAGTAACAATCATTTGTACGGTATAGGTACCTTTTGTAGCATAAGGATGCGACGTGTAGTTAATAGGAGCATAGGTTGTGTCTCTTGCGCCATCGCCAAAATCCCAAATAATTTCAGTGTAAGAATCGGCGGTGTTTGCTTCAAACTTTACGGCGTTTCCGATACAAGGTTTTATGGTATTGTTCGAGTTTAAAGATGGGTCGTCGTTTAAGAAGAACGAGTTTTCGGCAGGACGAGCAGATGAACCTACAGAGTAGCTATATTCGGCACCTTCGCCATAGCCGTAAACATAAGCATTGAAACCTCCTTTTGTAGAGGTAATTTTATAGGTAGATGTAGGTGAGATGCCTGATGTTACAGTTGAATAGGTGGCGTTTTCTGAAATAACTGTCCAACCGGATAAAAGAATCGGAGTCCATGTTGTACCAGCAATTAGTTCATAAAAAGAAACATCACTTGTATTAAGTGTCGGAGCTACAATAGATACTTTGGTTGTGGGAGCATCAGAATTAACAACTCCCGTAAAAATAATGCTATCCAAATTTTGTTCGATAGGAGCTAAAACAATCATGGAAGCATCTTCACCATTAACTTTTGGTCCGTTAATAAAATCTGCAGTATACATCGCTACGCCAACAGGTTTGTTCGTCTGGATGTAACAACCGCTTGTCGGTTTAAGCTCAAAATCAGTATAATCGGTTTGGTTGAATGTACCAACGAAGTTTCCGTTAATAGTAATGTCTGTGCAAGGTTTTGTTACAACTATACGAACAATATTGTCACTACCATCTTCAGGAGCACTAATTAAGTATTCATTTCCCAATAAATGGGTAGGAAAAATTTGTTCGTATTCATAATCACCGGGTTCTGGGTGTTGGTTCCCTGAGAAAACAGCAATTGGTTTACATTTGTTGCCGGATATATTGCTATCATCTTTTGTTCGAATTACGGTTCCTGTTAAATCTATTGTGTGATCAAAGGCTCGAATTTGATAAGTTTCTCCTTTATCCAGGATGATAGTTGTAGGTTTTAAATTCTCTGTTGATGCTTGATTATCAAGCAAACAGGTAGGAATGATTTCTATTTCAGTGTCATTCTGAGTAGCCACAACTAAAGCTTCGGAGACGAGAATATCACCATCTTGAAAATAGCCAATGTGACTTAAGATATAATATTCATTCCCTAAAGCCTCTATCGGATAGATGTTTGCTGCATCTGTAGTATCTGTTCCACTCAATCCTGCATAAATAGAAACATTTAAAGGGGTTGTTTCATCTACTTCAAATGTTTCCACAATATAGCCTTTTTTATCTTTTGTATTTGAAGTTATTTGGTAGCAAGATGTTAAACCGGGTAAATAATAGTTAGTAATAATATCACTTCCATCAGCTTTAACTAGGTCGATTGTTGTTGTTCCTGCATTAAATGGCTTAATAACAAAATTTCCATCGGCATCCGTAATTTTAACTTTGCCGGGTTTGCTGGATGATATAGTTAATATCATAAGCTTAGTTCTACCCGGCCGGGCACGCGGAAAACTAAAGTAAAATTCAGAGCCTTGCGTGCTGGGATTGCTACCTGCGGGAAATGCTTCGGTAAAAAGCATGCTTAAAACAAAAAACAGAAGGTATATTTTTTTCATCGGAATAAAATTTTAAATTAAAATTAGATGGCACTCACATGACAGTGGTTTATACAGAAGTGTTTTATCAAAACAAGTGTGTTTCATTAACGGAGAAAAAAAGGTTGTTGCTTTATTTTACTGAAAATTAACAACACAAAAATAGTTTTTTATTTTTGTAAAAAAAAATACTTGCAATGGTACCGTGCAATAGTATTTTTAAAAGTTTTTATGATTTTTCTTGTTTTCGTATTTAATAAAAAAACGCTATCTTGTGTAACCAAATTTTAGATGATACGTCTTACAGTTGTATGTCATGGATTTAAAACAGTTTGAAATAAACATTCTTCCGTTAAAAGATAAAATTTTTCGACTTGCATATTATTTGCTTGCCAATAAAACGGAGGCCGAAGATGCAACTCAAGAGGTTTTTCTCAAATTGTGGAATATACGGCAAGAACTTTTGGCTGTAGAAAACATGCAAGCATTTGTGTTACGAGTAACACGTAATTTGTGTTTGGATAAAATTCGTAGCCAAAACAGAAGAGCTGGCACCGACGAATTGTTTGATGATGCAGTGGTTGAAAAAAATAATAATCCACATGAGCGTGTTGAATTAATTGACACCTTAACTATAGTGCGAAAATTAATTGCAAGTCTTCCTGAAACGCAACGAACAATTATTAGTTTACGAGATATTGAAGAATTAGAATTCGAAGAAATTTCAGCAATAACAGGATTAAATGAAAATGCGATAAAAGTAAATTTATCTAGAGCCCGAAAAAAAATAAGAGATTTTTTCTCTACACACCCAACAAACTCAAACGCTACATTATGAAAGAAATAGATGTTTTATTAGAAAAATACGAAAACTGCGAATTGAGTTTGCAAGAAGAAGCTGATTTAAAAAGAAGGCTTTTGGAACTGTCCGGAAACGAATATACTCTTTACAAACAGTTATTCAATGCCTATGCCGAGCTTAACAAAAGCGATGTGCCGGCAGCTCATGTGCACAACAATATTGTATCCAAACTAAGGGTGCATACTCCAATCAGTAAACGACGTATTTTTCAGTATGCATACTTATCTGTAGCGGCTTCTATTGTTTTGGCGGTAGGCTTTTTTGGCTTAACACAGCAAAAAGAAGCGTTTGTAATTGAACAAGGAGTAAGATACGACGATATGGAAAAAGCTGTAGGTTGTGCCGATGAAGCCATAACCGAAGCGATAGCGCCTTTAAGAAGCAGTATGCAATCGTTACAACCAATAAAAGGCTTGGAGGGCTCTTTAAAACCATCGTATGTGGCCACTACAATAAAAGATAGTAGCTACAAAGTAAGAGATGATTCGATGTTGAAATCAAGAAATTAATTATGGGGAATAAGAAGAAATTAATTATTGTAAGTATTTTTTTAGTTTCAAATTTTCTGTTATATGCTCAAACACTTAGTGCTGTTTTTGATAAATACTCAGAAAAAAAAGAATTTAGGTATGTGTCTATTTCTAAAGATATGATAAACTTAGCCAGTTTGTTTGGTAAAGAAGATGCCGGAAATAGCCAAATGCTCTCTCGTATAGATGGAATGAAAGTGTTGACACTTAAAGCTCCAAGAAAATCGCCTACTGCACATGGTTTTTTTGTGGATATAGAAAAGGCCATAACTTCCGAAAATCCTTTTGAAACATTAATGGAAGCAAGGGATAACGGAGTTTTTACCCGAGTGCTTAATAGGCAAACTAAAAATAATAAAACAGATGTAGTAATAGTTTCAAAATCAGATTCGGTGCAACATTTTATATGGTTAAATGGCACTATCTCTGCTCAGGAACTTCAAAATATGATAAAAAAATAAGGGTTTGTTTATTTATTCGCGCAGCAACGAATAAGTGTATTTTTGTTTTAATTACTTGAATCATTTCGTAAATTTGCCGAACCTACGTAAATTGTAAGTTCGGCATTTTTACATCAATATATTTGATAGCGTGTTTGTGTCGTTTTGTTAGATTTATAGTAGCGTATTTGCCACTAACTCAAAGCAAGTTATATGAATATAGTGATAATAAAATACAACGCAGGAAATATTCGGTCGGTGCTTTTTGCCCTTGAGCGACTTGGTATGAAAGCTGTTGTTAGTGACGACCCCGATGTAATACGTACAGCCGATAAAGTTATTTTTCCCGGAGTGGGTGAAGCCGCTTCGGCAATGGCTTATTTGCGTGAAAAGGAATTGGATAAACTTATAGTCTCCTTAAAACAACCTGTTTTGGGTATTTGTTTAGGTTTGCAATTAATGTGTAAACATACCGAAGAAGGCAATACCGATTGTTTGGGTATTTTTGAACAACAAGTTAAGTTGTTTCCTCCTACCGAAAAGGTTCCTCAAATAGGTTGGAATAACATCTTTAATTTAAAAACAACGATTTTCGACCATGTTTCGGAAAATGCATACCTGTATTTTGTACACAGTTATTATGCTGAAATTGGCGAAAATACGATTGCTACGGCAAATTATATAACTCCCTACAGTGCCGCTTTGCATAAAAATAATTTTTATGCGATGCAATATCACCCCGAAAAATCGGGCGATGTGGGAGAGCAAATGCTACGTAATTTCATTCATTTGTAATAGTAAATTGATAATTGATAAAAATGCTAACAAAACGAATTATACCCTGCCTTGATGTAAAAGATGGACAAACCGTAAAAGGTATCAACTTTTTAAATATTCAAACAGTTGGAGATGCGGTTGAACTAGG
>JAFGVL010000034.1 GCA_016938015.1 Paludibacteraceae bacterium | reverse complement strand
TGCAACACAGCATTCGCATCTTTCGATAAATAAGGCTCTCCGCCACTTACTTTAGGATACGATTGTAAAAGCGTATCTACATCCGAGTTTATTCTGTTGATAGCAACTCCTATTTTGCTGAATAGAAAGCCGACAACATCCTCACCTACAGACATTACAGCTTTTAATAAATGTCCGGTTTCGATTTGCTGATTGCCGTTTTGTTGTACCAATTCCAAGGCTTTTTGAACGGCCTCTTGCGATTTAATGGTAAAATTGTTCAAATTCATTTTAATCTCCTTTCTTTTTTATACACTCAACCACAAACCGATAATACAAACGATTTATGCGAAGAGCAAACTATGTTGATAGGAAAGCTTCAAATAAATTGCCAAGCCCAATTTACTGCCTTTATGGCCTATAAAACAATCAAAAACAAGTCATTTTGTCAATAAATAATACCGGATAGAGTAAATGATAGGCATTAGAGCATCCACTCTCTTGTTCCAAAATGTTTACAGGAGATGGCTGCCACTTGAGCTGCCTCTTGTAAAGCTATATCAAAACTACTACCCGAAGAAAGGTAAAAGCAAAAAGCTCCATGAAAAATATCACCTGCTCCAAGCGTATCGCAAGCATCAATTTGAGGCACTTCTAATTCGTATGCAGCTTTATCATTTACCACTATTAGTGGCTTATTTCCTTGTGTTATAACAATTTGAGTAATACCAAATTGTTGTAAAAAAGAAATAACTTCTTGTTTGCTGGTAGTTTTGGGAGGAAAAAAATCGTCGGAACAAATGGCAATATCAACAAATGGCAACAGCTTTTCTAAATTCTGTTTCCAGCTACCACCATCTAATACTACCGGTATATTTTTATCTTTGTTTTGGAGCACGCTTAATGCCACATCTAAATAAAAACCATCGGTTAGGATAATATCTACCTGACCTGCGTCTATTAATCCGATGGTTTGTTGGCAATAATCATGATTAATTGGACTATAAGACACAACCGCACGATGACCGTTTGCTTTTGAAGTAATGACCGAAGCAAAAATAGGATGACAGTTTCTATTGGGGGTAAAATCGGTGGTAGTAACTCCATACTTATGCAGTTCACTATACACCAATTGCGTTAATGGATGGGTTCCGAAAGAAGATAATAAATGGCTCTCTCCTCCTAAATGAGCAAAAGTAATTGCTGCATTGGTAGCGGGACCGCCTGCATATAAGCCAAACTCGATTGCCTTAACTTTTTGGTTTTCGTGCGGATAATCTTCCACCAAAAACTGGGTATCAATAGTATTAAGTCCTATAAATAAAGCTTTTGGAATATTCATTTCTATTAATTTAAGACAAAAAACGCAGAGTTTTACCCTGCGTTTTTATAGTTTACTGTTTTTATTTATTTTTAATCCTTTATACAGCGTATTGATAGACCTCCGCCTTTATTGTACCCAATACTTCCCACATTACTAGCATAGTTTGTTATATCTAGTGTCCAAGCTTTATAATCATCACTTTGAGTAGAACTCCACCAACGGCAACCACTAACTACATTCTCAAAAGTTCCATCACTAATACGGTAACTACATGGCAGAGCTGTAAAGCCGGAACTGTTGTTTTTACTTAAATCATTACCTGGAGCTCCTGTATTTGAAGAATAAGCCCATTCAATAGGAGCAGCTAATGCTTGAGCTACAGCACTAGAAGTACCTAAATGAGCTAAAACATAGTTTTTTAGGGTTGTCCATTCATCTTTGGTTGGTACATGCCAACCTGCAGGAGCTAATTTTCCGGTGTTTACGGCATACCAATTATACAACCTACCATATTTAGGTACATTGGCAGCATCGTTGTTTAAATTACAATAAGCACTAGTAGTAAGCGTAGACCATCCGGCAGTATCGGTTACATTTGGTATAGCAGTACCGTCGTTGTATTTGGTTACCCTTAGATTTTCTACCATCCAAACTTGAGTACCAATTGTAAGAGTATTGTACACATTGCCATCAATATCAGTTACTGTAATTGGCAATTGTGTCTCTGGATCATCTTTATCATCTTTGCACGATGAAAAGCTAATAACTGTAAAAATGAATAATAAAAAAGCAAAATTTTTCATAACACTTTAGTTTTAAGTGAATTAATTTATTTTATGCTATTATTATTTACATTTAATATTTAAGTTATCTAAAATATTTCTAATTTTTTCGAAAGTAGTGATAGTTGTTGGTACAAGAGGTAAGCGTAATTTATTTTCGAGCATTCCCATTACCGAAAGCATACTTTTCACACCGGCAGGATTGCCATCTACAAAAAGTAGTTCAATGAGCTCATTAAACTGATAGTGAATTTTACGAGCGCTAGTATATTCGCCTTCCAATGCCAAGCGCACCATACGGCTAAACTCCCTAGGGAAAGCATTTCCAATAACAGATATTACTCCTACGGCACCTAAGGTAATTAATGGAAAAGTGATGCCATCATCGCCCGAAATTACCATAAAATCTTTTGGCTTGTTTTTGATAATTTCATCAATTTGAGAAAAATTACCCGAAGCTTCTTTAATAGCAACGATATTTGAATGCTCTTTAGCTAAACGTAAAGTAGTAGCTCCTGTCATGTTAATACCCGTTCGGCCGGGCACATTATACATTACAATTGGCAATTTAGAGGCTTTAGCAATAGCGCTATAATGCTGATACAAGCCCTCTTGCGAAGGTTTATTATAATAAGGAGTTACACAAAGTACCGCACTAATTTTACGTGCATCTACTTGTTGTACTTTTTCAATTACAGCACGCGTATTGTTTCCTCCAACACCTAATACTAAAGGAACTCGTCCGGAAACTTTGTCTATTACAAATTGTGTTATTTCTTTTTGTTCTGTGTCTGTTAATGTTGCTGTTTCGGCAGTTGTACCTAGCACCACTAAATAATCGGTACCATTTTCAATTTGGTACTCAATTAATCGCCCTAACGATTCAAAATCAACGGACTCATCTGTTTTGAAGGGAGTAACCAAAGCCACTCCCATACCTGTTAACTTGTTCTGTATCATTTAAATATAATGTATCTTTTTATTTTTTTGCTTTAATGCTATTGAGATAATGCATCATCTGTTTGTATAAAAATTCATCATCTGTGGTTTGATCCACCTCAATCATAAAATCGGAAATGCCTTTATATGGTTTTGTTTTGGACACTTTAAAGGAAGATTTTGCTTTTGCCAATAAAAAATCGAGCGCAAAAATATCCGAGTTAGAAAGTTGCAAAACCATATCGTATTCAACTTGTATAAACTCTTCTGTTAAGAGTGGTTTAGGTATTTTATAAAAGTTTAATTCGCTGTTAGAAAACAATCTAAAATCCGGTAAAACAGCCGTTTCTGTTTCTTTTTTATCCAAATAACCCCAAACCGTTACTTTTTTGCCTTGGTTTCTTAAATCGTTTACAATACTTCGAATAAACTTATTTTTTTCATTTTCTTCACTTTTAAAAAGTATCAATAATGATTTAATAGTACTAAAATCAAGATATTGGCTTTCTCTGTCTTGATTTGCCAACACTTTTTGTATACTTTTTACAGCCAAGTATTTCTTTATGTTTTCTAAAAATGCCATCTAATAAGATTTGAAACAAAAGTAATAAAAATCGGATAAAATTCAATACGAATGTTTATAACACAAAGTGTATTTGTAGTATAATCTATTCAATCATCATCAAAAAGTCATTTTCAGTAATTAACTTCACGCCTAGCTTTTGTGCCTTTTCTAATTTTGAAGGACCCATATTTTCTCCTGCTAAAATAAAATCGGTTTTAGCAGAAACGGAAGCAACATTTTTACCCCCATGCTGTTCTACCATTATTTTTAGCTCATCGCGCGAATATTTTGCAAAAGTACCACTTATCACGATAGATTTTCCATCTAATTTATTAGAGCTTTTTACTACTTTTTGTTCATCAATTTGAAAATTTAACCCATACGATTTCAAGCGATTAACCAGTTTTTGATTGTTTTGATTGGCAAAAAAATCCAGTATACTACGAGCTATACGGTCTCCGATTTCTTCAATAGTGATAAGTTCTTCAAAAGATACGGTCTCCAGCGCTTCTATATTATGTAAAGTAAGCGCTAATTTTTTTGCAACAGTTTCTCCCACATAACGAATACCTAATCCAAATAATACACGTTCGAATGGAACTAGTTTAGAATTTTCAATACTCTGAATTAAGTTTTTAGCACTTTTCTCACCCCAGCGTTCAAGAAGTAATAAATCTTCCCAACGAAGAGTGTATAAATCGGCAATATTTCTAATATATCCTTTATCAAAAAGTTGTTCAACCGTTTCAACTCCTGCGGTAATATTCATTGCCTTACGACTAACAAAGTGTTCTATTTTTCCTTTCAGTTGTGGAGGACAACCCTCTTCATTCGGACAATAATGTGCCGCTTCGCCTTCCACACGAATTAGTTCTGTTCCACATTCGGGACATTTTTTGATAAACTTAACTTTATCGCCTAATAATAATCTTGCCTGTTTATCTATTCCTACAATTTTTGGAATTATCTCTCCTCCTTTTTCTACGAATACCATATCTCCGATATGTAAATCAAGGCCTTCTATAATACTTGCATTGTGTAAAGATGCCCTTTTTACGGTCGTTCCGGATAATTGTACCGGATCCAAATTAGCTACAGGAGTTACAGCACCCGTTCTACCTACCTGAAACGATACGCTATTTAGGCGAGTACAAGCTTGTTCTGCCTGAAACTTATAGGCTATTGCCCAACGAGGCGATTTAGCTGTGTAACCCAAATTCATTTGTTGAAGAAGAGAGTTCACTTTAATTACAATACCATCAGTGGCAACGGCTAAGTTTTTTCGTTCTTTATCCCAATAGTTTATAAAGTCAAATACCTCTTGTAAACTTTTGCAAACCTTTGTGGCTTCGGAAATTTTAAAACCCCACGATTTTGCTTTTTGAAGGTTTTCAAAATGAGTTTTTCCGGGAAGCGATTCGCCCAACATATAATACAAGTAAGCATCTAGTTTTCGTTTTGCCACTTCGGAAGAGTTTTGTAACTTCAATGTTCCGGAAGCGGCATTACGAGGGTTAGCAAAAAGTTGTTCTTCCTGTGCTTCACGCTCTTTATTTAAATCATCGAATACTTGCCAAGGCATTAAAATTTCACCTCTTATTTCGAACAAAGCAGGATAACCGGAACCGGACAGTTTTAACGGAATACTGCGAATAGTTTTTACATTTACCGTTACATCATCTCCTTTTTCACCATCTCCACGGGTAATTGCCTGTATAAGATTCCCATTTTCGTAAGTAAGAGATATCGATGTTCCATCGTATTTTAATTCGCAAACTAATTCAACATCTTCGTTTATAAGCTTTTTAGTGCGTTCATAAAACTCCGTTACTTCTGACTCCGAGTAAGTATTACTTAAGGAAAGCATGGGATATTTATGTGCTACTTGCTTAAACCCTTCAGAAATATCGCTTCCAACACGCATGGTTGGTGAGTTTGAATCGAAAAACTCAGGATATTGTGATTCCAAATCCTGCAGTTCTTTTAATTTTTGATCAAATTCAATATCGGAAATAGTAGGTTGATTCAGCACATAATAGTTGTAATTATGCGTATGAAGTTGTTCTCTAAGACACTCTATTCTATTTTTACTATCTGAATTCATATAATTAGTTGCTTGAACAAATATAAAAAAAAAGTTTCGAGAAAGTTTGTATGCTACTAACTCGAAACTATTTATGCATTACTAAAACAAGTTTTAAATTCTTTCTAAATCAGAAATAAGTATCCAACCCACATTGCCATCTTCCAATTCTATTTCAGCCCAACTATCTAAGTTGCTTACTATTTTTACTTTAGTGCCTTCATGTAACACAAAAATTGAAGTACCACTTTCGGCAGGAGCACTTTTTACAGTAACACTTGGTTCCATAATTATGGCATATTCTCTTCTTTCCACTTTATCTTTTTGTCTTTTAGACATAAACATTGCAGAAATACTAATAAACAAAAACAAGACTGCCGTATAAAAAGATATTTTTCTTACTACTAAAAGTTTTGAAAACGCATATGCAAAAACTAATACTAAAAAAGAAAGAAAAACAATTATACTTAAAATAGCCCAAGTATTAGAACTCATTATGTTTGTAAATCCATCAAACCATCGAATAAGAAAAAATGAATCCTTTTTATTGATTTTATCGGTAGTTTTTGCTTGTGCTAATTCTAAGTTAAAACGAGCATCCGAAAAATTCGGTTGAATTAAAAGTGCTTTTTCATAAAAAAGAATAGCTTTTCCAATTTCATCGTTTTTATAATAGGCATTGCCTAAATTATAAAACAACTCCGGAGATTCTTCATTAGCAGAAATCATTTTAGTATAAGTAGCAATTGCTTGCTCATACTGTGCATTTTTGTAATAATTATTAGCTAGTTGCAAAGCATTGTTAGCCAACAAAGAACTCGATATTAATAAGAAAACAACTGTAAGAATACTGTTTTTCATCCGAATAAATTTTAATTATGTTGTTAAAACCCAAATAGTGGGTTTTAGAACACTTATTTTATACTGTGCTGAAACTTACTGATTATACTAATAGCTCGATTATACAAGGTATCCATTGCCTGCGAATTTTGTAAAGGAGAATACCGTTCAAACTCACAAACCGACAATAGATCCATAAATTCGTCGATATCTGATTGAATTACATTCTTTTTCTCTAATTCAATTTCAACATTCTCTTTAGACAAAGACGAAACCGGAATTACTAATTTATCGCTAAGATACCCCCAAAGAGCTTTTAAAACTTCGTCGTAAAATTCTTCGTTTTTATTTTCGAGCAGGTATTTATTGGCAGTTTTAAGTCGCTTAACTGCCATTTTATTTGCTTTTCGGTTTTTAACAAGCTGTATATTAGCATTTTCTTTTAATTGTTTTCGGTACACTACAAAAAATAGTATTGCTACAAGCAACGGAATAAAAATGAGCAACCAAAATAATAATGAGCCAAAGAAGAAATTATTTTTTTGCTTGATGGTAGGTGTATCGGTATAAATATAGCGAATATCTTGACCTAGTAATTTAAGTTGTTCTTGATTAGAAAAATTAACTACTCCTCCTCCAGAATTACCTATACCCTTTTTAACGTGAAGTTTGTATTCGGGAGCAGTAATTTCTTTATATGTTTTTGAGTTTAAATCAAAATAGGTAAATGTATACGAAGGAATTTTAAAATCACCTTCGCTACGAGGTATTATTAAGTATTCAATTATTTTTGATCCGGTTACACCCGAGCTTGTATGTTTAAAGTTATTGGTAATTTTTGGATCATACACCTCTAAGTCAGATGGAAATTCAATTTCGGGAGTTTTAATAAGTTTTAAATTACCATTACCTGATATGGTATATTTGAGCGTAACGGCATCGTTTACAGCTACCGTTTTTGAAGAGAGTGAAGATGTGAATGAAAATTTACCCACAGCACCGTTAAAGGTTGCCGGTTTATTGGCCGGAAGCTTATCCACCGTAATTTTTATTGCCGGAGAGTTTAATTTTTTCTTTACATCTTGATAGGTATCGAAAAAGTTATCAAAAATACTTCTAACCTGCGCCTTTGTTCTAATACGCACTACAGCCTCGAAGCTGGCTTTATCAATTTCCAAAGCGCCCGATTGTTGTGGATACAACAGCGCCTGATACAATATTACCGTACTATAATTTTTTCCTTTGTAGTTTTCAAAACTCAATTGACTAGTTTTAGGCAAATCTATTTCTTGTTTTAAAAAACCACTAAAATCGGGTAGTTTAACACTATTCGGACTAATACCTACAACATCTACCAGCGAATACATTTTATAGGTTATCAAAATAAAATCTTGTTCTAATAACCTTGTTCTAGAAGGAATAGCTCTAATAAATAAGCTTTCATCGGATAACACTTTATCCACACTGCCTTGATTCGAGTTCCTTTTCTGAGATTCGGCAGGCACTGTTTTATCGGCTGGAAGTACGTGTATTGTTAATGCATTAGAAATGTACTTTTTTTGATCCACAAAAATGCTTGCGGCAGGAATAGTAAATGTTCCTTCTTTTTTGGCAGTAAGTGTGTAGGTGTACGAAACCGTAGTGGAAGAGTTTACCTGACCATTAATTATTTGCACACTTGAACTTCTGGATTCAAATGGACCGGCTAACACGTCGAAGTTAGCTAAATCGGCAACCTGAAGATCTTTTCCATTCCCGTCATCCAGCGTATATACTAACCGAAAAGCTTTACCGGCAGGTATCGATGTTGGCGCAGAAGCTTGAAACTGAACCGCATTAGAATTTGCAATATATCCGATTAAAAGGGAAATTATCAACACTATTTTTTTCATACACACAATGTTCTTCTGTAATGTAACGTAAATATTATTACCAGTCCTTTTCAACAGGAGGCTTTTTAGACGGTTGTTGTTGTTTTTCTTTTAGTTTCTTTTGAACTTCTTTTTCGTCTTGCAAAAATGCATCTAACAGTTGTTGGGCATTTTCTTTTGACATTTTTTCTTGTTCTTTTTTATCTTGATTTTGCTGTTGCTGTTCTTTTTTATCTTCGTTCTTTTGCTGTTGATGTTGTTGCTGTTTTAATTGTTTTTGGGCTAAAGCCAAGTTATACCTTGTTTCGTCGTCTTTGGGGTTTTGCTTTAACGCCATTTTATACGCCTCAATGCTTTTAGAATATTCTTTTGCTTGAAACATTGAGTTACCAATGTTATGATAAGCCGAAGCAATTTTATTTTTATTAGTCTCTAAGGTAGCTGCTTTAGCAAATTGTTCAACAGCATCTTTATATTTCTGTTGTTTGTAAAGTGCATTACCTAAGTTAAATGTAGCTTCAAAAGATTGATCATTTTTGCCCAATCCTTTTCTGTAAAACACTTCTGCATCGGTAAATTTATCCTCTTTATAGAGTTTATTTCCGGCTCTAACATCTTTTGATTCCTTTTGCGAAAATGCAAATGGAGAGCACAAAAGTAAACATATTGATAGTATAACTACTTGTTTCATCTAAAATAGTTTTATTTTATCCAACCATTTATTTTTGCGTTGTAAGGTAAAAAATTCTACTAGTAATAAAATAAATACCAACAAGGCTATAAATTGAAATTGCTCGCTGTACTCCGAATAAATGTTAGATTCAACTTCTGCTTTAGCCATTTTATCAATTTCTTTCTGAATGCTTTTCATGGCTCTGTTTGAATTATCGGCTCTCACATAAACCCCATTGCCGGCTTTTGCAATTTCCTGACACATAGCTTCATTTAACTTTGAGATAACAACATTGCCGGCTCTGTCTTTTTTATAATTTAAAGATTGGTCTATTGGAATTGGCGAACCTTCAATTTTACCAACTCCCACTACATGAACCACAATACCTTTTTCTGAAGCTTCTTTTGCAGCTTCAACTGCATCGTCTTCGTGATTTTCACCATCGGTAATAACAATTATGCTTCGTCCTACTTTTTGTTCTTTGGATTTGAACGAATGCATTGCCAAATCAATAGCTGTACCAATTGCGGTTCCTTGAGCAGGTATTAAGGCCGGAGTTATTGAAGGCATAAACATTTTTGCCGAGATATAATCGCTTGTAATAGGTATTTGAGTAAAAGCATCGCCTGCAAAAACAATTAAACCCACCTTATCATCGGATAATTCATCCATTAATTTTATAACCATTTGTTTCGATTTTTCGAGCCTATTGGGTTGCAAATCTTGCGCCATCATAGAATTAGAAATATCTAAAGCGATAATTAGTTCTACCCCTTTTCTTTTTACGGTTTCCATTTTAGAACCGAATTGAGGTCGTGCAATCAATAAAATAGAAAATAGAATAGCCGTAAGCAACAGGTAAAACTTAATGGTTTCTCTTCTAAACGAATATTTTGGCATTAGGGATTGTAAAAGAGGATACTCTCCCAATAATTTTAATTTTTTCTTTTTATCG
>JAFGVL010000033.1 GCA_016938015.1 Paludibacteraceae bacterium | reverse complement strand
CGGTGCGGGGCTCCTATATACCGATTTTTATCAACTGATAAATGGAGAACGTAAGGCATTACCTACCATCGATTATCAAATTGGGAGTGTGCGCGATGATTTTAATTTCGGTTCGGTACTGTTTTATTCGTCTAAGGCCTTAAAGCAAGCCGCTGATTTAATGAAAGAAAGTTATCAGTTTGCTGGTTTGTACGATTTGCGTTTAAAAATTTCTGAACAGCACCCCATTTTTCATTTAAATGAATACCTCTACACCGAAATGGAAGATGATACACGCAAAAGTGGCGAAAAGCAATTTGATTACGTTGACCCGAAAAACAGAACTGTGCAATTAGAAATGGAGGCCGTTTGCACCAATCATTTAAAAGCGATAGGAGCCTACATGAAACCTATGTTTAAAAAAGTGATTTTTGATGAACATAATTTTCCTGTCGAAGCTTCGGTAATTATTCCTGTAAAAAACAGAGTAAAAACAATTGCCGATGCTATACAATCGACACTTTGTCAGGAAACTACCTTTGCATTTAATATAATTATCATTGATAATTTTTCTGATGATGGCACTACTCAATTAATTGCAACATTTGCTAAACAAGATAAACGTATTATTCATATTATACCTAACAGAAAGGATTTAGGTATTGGTGGTTGTTGGAACGAAGGAGTTCAGCATGCACTATGCGGTAAATTTGCGGTGCAACTCGATAGCGACGATGTATATGCCTCTGAAAATACACTGCAAATTATAGTGGATACTTTTTACAACGAAAACTGTGCAATGGTTATTGGAGCGTATACTATGACCGATTTTGCCATGCAAACTATCCCTCCCGGATTAATTGACCACAAAGAATGGACGCCCGAAAATGGAAGAAACAATGCATTGCGTATTAATGGATTAGGAGCACCACGTGCATTTTACACTCCCCTTTTACGCCAATTTAAGGTGCCAAACACCAGTTATGGCGAAGATTATGCTTTGGGTTTGCGTTTCAGTAGGGAATATCAAATAGGGCGTGTATACCAATCCGTTTATTTATGCCGTAGGTGGAACGAAAATTCTGATGCTGCTTTAGATACCAGCAAAATAAATGCATATAACCATTACAAAGACACACTTCGCACCCTCGAAATACAGGCTAGAAAACAACTAGTATTGTAAAACCAATCATCCAGTTAGGTATAATTAACATAATTTAAGCATTGATTTTTTAAGCATTTTTTTTAAAATAGTAGTGTTCTTAAGTTAAAGAATATTAATGTTTTAGAAATTAAAAGAAAAAAAACTTGTTATTTTATTTTGTTTTCTGATTAATTAATCTACTTTTATATGTTATAAAACACACAATAAGTAAGTGTGTTTTTAGTTTTATTGTTATGAGTAAACAAATAGGTTTTAACAAATTTTTCTTAATTAATTACATATTAAATTTTAAAAACATGAAAAAAAACATCTCATTTCTAAGATTAGTTTTGCTTTTTGTGTTTGCCACATTTCTGCATGGAGTAGTTATGGCGCAAACAAAAAAAGTAACAGGTGTAGTAAAAGATGAAGCAGGCGAGGCTCTTATTGGAGTTAGTGTGCAAGTTAAAGGAACGGCAGTCGGTTCGATGACCGACTTTAACGGTGCATACAGTATTGATGTGCCCGAAGGTTCTACTACCCTAGTGTTCTCATACATCGGTATGAAAACACAGGAACTTCCTATTTCCGGCGAATTAGTTAGTGCGACCTTGGTAAGCGACACTAAAGAGTTAGAAGATGTTGTGGTTGTAGGGTATGGCGTGATGAAAAAAAGAGATTTAACAGGAGCTGTTGGGTCTTTGAAATCAAGCGATTTACAATCGGTATCTTCTAATAATGCCTTGGAAGCAATGCAAGGAAAAATTGCCGGATTGGATATTTCTAAAACCAGTGGGGCTGCCGGTGAAGGTGTGAAAATCAATTTACGTGGTAATCGTTCGGTTTGGGCTAATAATGAACCTCTTTACATTGTAGATGGTGTTGATTATGGTTCTACTATCGATTTAAATACTTCTGATATCGAATCAATGGAGGTGTTGAAAGATGCTTCTTCTACGGCTATTTATGGTACAAGAGGTGCTAATGGGGTTATTATTATCACTACCAAAAGAGGTAAAAAAGGTGGTACAAAAAATGCATTGGTTACATACAATGGATATATTTCATCAAACTCTCCTACAAAGGTTCCAAGTACTATGACGGCAGAACAGGATGTTGATTTCTTAATTGAAAAAGCTCGTCGAGGAGATTATATGAGTGGAGATCCGGTAAAAGTTGCAAAAAGTGAAAATAGAGCAAATTATTCTTATACAGATGTTTTAGGAGCTGGAGGTCAAGCACGTGCTTTGTATGAAGCAGGAACTAGTGTAGACTGGTTTGACGAAATTTTGAATAATTCCATCACACACAATCACGAGTTATCAGTAGTGGGAGGAAGTGAAAATACGGCTTATAATTTTTCGTTAGGCTATTTAAATGAAAATGGCTTAATGAAAAACGACAATTTAACCCGTTATAATGCTAAATTTGGTATTGATCACAAAGTAGCTAAAGGTATTGATTTGGGTGGAAGCTTGCTTTATACTAAACGTGACTGGAACAGACGTGAAGATGAAGTTTTTTCTCAAGTAATTAAAATGCATGCTTTGTCAGATATTTTGTTAGATATTCCTTCTGATTTAGCTCCAGCTCATACCAATCCACTTATTAATGAAAGAGAGGGTTATTATCAAAACAATACCCAATCTGATCGTATTTTTGGAAATGCGTATTTAAACATCGAGTTTATTAAAGGTTTGAATTTTAAAACAATGTTTGCTGCTGATATGAATAATTCTTTTAAAGGAATTTATGAAGATTATATGATTACCAGTAGAAATCAATCAAATAAAGAAACTTTTATATCTCAAGAGAAAACCAACGAGTATAATTTAACATGGGATAATACCTTAAATTATGCGCTTGAATTGAAAAGTGGACATGATATTCAGATCTTATTAGGTCAAAGTACTATTATGAAAGAGTCTTTGTATGGAATGGTTTCTGGCGATTGCGGAAAAGAACACTATTTTAGCAATAGCTATTATAACTTAAATAATGTAACGTCATTTTATCAACCTCAAAGTTCGCTAACTCCTGAAAACATGGAGTCCTATTTTGGGCGTTTGAATTATAAATTTAAAGATAAATACTTATTTCAAGCTACTTACCGTGCAGATGGTTCGTCTGTTTTATCAGAAGGGAACAAGTGGGGGTATTTCCCGTCTGTATCAGCAGCATGGCGTATTAAAGACGAAAAATTTATGCAAAATGTAAAGCTTATCAGTAACTTGAAATTACGTGCAAGTTGGGGTGTCGCCGGAAATGCGGCTGTTCAACCGTTTGGAACATTAAGTACTCTTGTTAGTGATTTCCAAAATAACTATTCGTTTGGGGATGTAAACTCATCAGGTTATGTGCCGGGTAATTTAGCTAATAAAGAATTAGGTTGGGAAACAACTTCTACAACCGATATTGGTCTTGATTTTGGTTTATTTAAAGATCGAATCAGTGGTAGTATTGATGTGTATTTCTCTGAAACAAACGATTTGTTAATGTATAAAACAGTTCCTTTAACAACGGGTTATACTGCAGCATGGGAAAATGTAGGTTCTACTGAAAATAAAGGGATTGAAATTGCTTTAAACACCGTAAATGTTAAAACTAAAGGTTTTGTATGGAGTTCAGACTGGACTTTCTCTATGAATAAAGATAAAGTGACATCCTTGGCTAGTGGATTAACGCAAGATCTTGCTGACCCTTCTCAAGCCTTAGTAGTAGGAATGCCCGTAATGTGCTTTTTGGATTATGAATCGTTAGGAGTTTGGGGAACAGATGAAGTAGCAGAAGCTGCTGTTTTTGGTGAACATCCGGGGCAAATGAAACTCAAAGATCAAAATGGTGATAATCTTATTACTGATGAAGATAGAATTTTATTTAATAAAAGTCCAAAATTTATTTTTGGATGGAATAATCACCTTAGCTACAAGAACTTTACCTTATCTATTCTTAGTCACGCACGTGTAGGGCAATGGATAGCTTACGATTTATACGATTCATTTAACCCAATTGTGGTTGACGGAACTCCAAATATGGATTACTGGACTCCTGAAAACCAAGAAGCTTGGATTCCTCGTCCGGGAGAAACTTCAACAAAATACTCTGCATTGAATAAAGTTAAAGCGTCTTATTTAAAAGTTAAAGATATTACTTTAGCGTATGCTATTCCTAAAAAATTGGTCTCAAAAATAGGTTTATCTAATGCTAAAGTGTATGGTTCCATGAAAAACTTCTTTACATTCAGCGATATAGATAACTATGATCCGGAACAAGAGGGAACAGTTTCTAATCCATTGATGAAACAAATTGTATTTGGTTTGAATCTTCAATTTTAATTCATGCAAATTAATCGTATAAAACAAAAAATAAATATGAAAAAGAGATTATTTTTTATTAGCATACTGTCAGCACTTGTTCTTTTTACAAGTTCTTGTACAGATGAGTTTTTAAAGGAAGAAGTAAAAACCGGAGATAACGAAGGTTCGTACTTAACAGAAAAGGGCTTAACCGGTTTAGTTACGGCTTGTTATTCTTACACTAGAACATGGTACGGTAAGGAACCGGGAATAGGTTTAACCGAGGGAGGAACTGACTTGTGGTTAATGGGGCGTGATAACCGTCAGCA
The DNA here is from genome assembly GCA_016938015.1 of Paludibacteraceae bacterium. GTDB lineage: Bacteria > Bacteroidota > Bacteroidia > Bacteroidales > Paludibacteraceae > JAFGVL01. The sequence goes on along the minus strand of JAFGVL010000033.1, from coordinate 5,903 downwards.
AGGATTGGTACAATACTCTGATATTAGTCCGGCTAAAGCTTCGCAACCCGAAAAAGAAAATCCTTGCTTTGACGAGTACTGGGAAATTTTCTTTACAGCAATTAATGCTTGTAATACAGCCTTGTATTATATAGATGAAAACGAAGAAATTTCTGATGATACAAGAAAACAGTTTAAAGGAGAAGTATCTTTCTTAAGGGCCTTTTACTATTGGCATTTGGTTGAAACTTGGGGACCGGTGCCTATTTTTAAAACACCAACCTCATCAGCTACTTCAGAAGTGGTTCGCGATAACGAAGCTGCTGTATACGATTTTATGTTAGAAGATGTAAATACAGCGATTTCTAGTTTAGATGTTCCAACAATCACGAAAACAGGTCGGGTAAATTATTGGGCAGCTAAAGCTTTTAAAGCTCGTTTGTTGCTTTATTTAGCTAGCGAATACAATGGTGGAAATTATGGTGGACAAGCAAAAGCTTATACTGATGCAGCAGCAACAGCTCAAGAAGTTATTGATGGAAGTGGTGCTTCGTTTTATACCAATTATGCTGACTGTTGGAATCAAGCCAATGAAGATGGTATAAAAAACAAAGAAACTATTTGGTACATTGAATATGCTAAAGACTTAACTACTGATGGATTGCCAATGCGCTTACAAAAAGATGACGAAGGTGAACATTTAAATTGGACACAAATGGTAAATCGTACCAAATCAAAGGATTCAGGAGGTAATGTAGCGCATTTAATGTTTACCGGTATGTGGAGTAACCATGCAAAATTAAGTAAAGGTACAGATGGATCTTTAGGATTGCAAACCAAAGTGTTAGATAGAACAGATAATGAAAATAAGAAAAAATTCGAATATATAAATCCATCCTATTCATATAATGTGGGTTCTTTTTTCCAAAGATATAGTAAAGGATTTTGTCGTTTTGCACCTTCCGGTTATTTGTTAGATTTGTATAACGAAAATACTGATCAACGTTACCAAGCGTCTTTCCGTGATACCTATAAAATTCCTGCGGTTTTAACCCAATTTAAAAATCAATCTTGGTTTACTCAACCGGATGCAAAAAATTCTGATACTATTATTTATTTATCGAAACATGCTACATTATCAGCACAGGAAGTTGCTGATTTAGCCGGTAAACGATACATTATGGGTACTCGTACTAGTGCTGATGGTACAACTGCAGGAACTTTCCAATTTCCTATGTATAGCAACGCTGACGGTTCTCAGTTAACAAAAACAACAGGTAATTCAGGTGATGCTATTTTCAATGGCAATAACTTATTTATTTCTTGCAGTAAATTTGACGATTGGGGTACAACCAATGATGGTACAGCTCCTTTAATTCGTGATATATCTCCACGTGATGTATTTGTTTTCCGTTTGTCTGAAATGTATTTAATTAAAGCGGAAGCAGAGTTGGCTACAAGTCCTACTACAGCTTTAGCTACAATTAATTACTTACGTACTCAACGTGCAATAAGCGGACAAGATAATACTCTTGCAGGGCCTGCTACTATTCAAACTATTTTGGATGAAAGAGCAATAGAACTTTGTGGAGAACAAATGCGTTGGTTTGATTTGAAGCGTTTGGGTAAATTGAATGCAACTTACTTAACAGACAAAAATTTAGATGCTGCAAATAATATTAAGTCGCATCATCGTTTACGTCCAATACCTCAAGTACAAATTGATGCTACCACAAATATTGGAGCTGTTGGTGAAGCCGGTAAATTCTGGCAAAATCCAGGGTATTAATTAGAATTATTTTATGTTTATAGTGAGAAAGGGTTGCCTATTAATTAGGCAGCCTTTTCTTTTTTTTATATTTTTACGCTCAACTTTTTAAATGCATATAAATTGATGCAAGATAAAATTTTATCTCTCTTTGAAGAACAACTACAAACATGGCCTTTGGCTGCAAAAGGGTATAGGGGATTAAATGATATTCGTACCAAAACATTCGATTTTGGAGCCTATGCTATCAAAGTGCAGTTTAATCCTGCTCGTGCTGTATCTACCTTGGCTAAGTTAGATGCTAAAAGTATTGAAGCTCGTCCTTGTTTTTTATGTGCGGCCAATCGACCTGTTGAACAGAAATATATTGAGTTTAAAGGTGTTTATGATATTTTGGTGAACCCATTTCCTATCTGCGATAAGCATTTTACCATTGCATCAAAAAAACACGAACCTCAAACCATTAAAGGTCGTATAAACGATATGTTAGAGTTGGCACAAGCAATGCCCGATTTTATAATTCTTTATAACGGACCTAGAGCAGGAGCTTCCGCCCCCGATCATTTCCATTTTCAGGCAGGAAACGTCGATTTTTTTGATAATCAAGTGGATATTTTTAAAAAGGGCTTAATTGAAAAGCAAGTGATTAGCTCTCATTTGAAATCTGTTGTTGTAGATGAGTTTGATACGCTTTACAACCAACTGCAAACTGATGAGCAAGAGCCTATGATGAATTTATTTTGTCAGTATAAACCCGAAGGATGGGTATTAACCGTTTATCCTCGTAAGCAACACCGACCCATGCAATTTTTTTTACAAGGAAAGGAACAAATCATGGTTAGTCCGGGAGCTATTGATATGACCGGTATATTGATTGTAGCTCGTGAAGAGGATTTTGAAAAAATTACAAAAGAAGATATTCAGGATATTTTTAGGCAAGTCAGTTAGATTGACAATTGCTATCGATTTTCTTTGCGTACCTTGCGTCTTTGCGGTTTAATATTTTATCGCAATGGGCGCAAAGATAAACGCAAAGGAGGCAAAGAATACACAAAGAAAGAATATGCAACCAACCATACAAGTAGGAATCGTTTCAGCAACTGTTATTCATTTTATTTTTAATGATAAATATGTTTTGGGGGATGAGGCTTTTGAAGGAAGTCAGTCAGTCAGTATTATTTCCGGTAAAATAGAATTTAATGGTGCTTTATATACTGAAATTCTTTTTAATCCCTATTCAGAGCATGCTTCTTTCGATCTTGTTGATGTGGTTATCGGTATCGGTTTTCATTGGGAACGAAAAGAAATTCAGCGTTTTTCGGGGCAATTAAAATTTATAGTAGAAGGAGAGAAGCTTACCGCCATCAATATTTTACCTGTAGAAGATTATTTATTGAGTGTAATTTCTTCCGAAATGAGTGCAACCAGCTCCCTTGAGTTATTAAAAGCACATGCGGTAACTTCTCGTTCATGGTTGTTGGCACAACTGGAAGCGAAGAAAACCTCAAAACCTCATACCCTCAACAATTCAACAAATACCCCAATCAACAATGAATTAGTAAAATGGTACGACAAAGACGATCACGCTAACTTTGATGTGTGCGCCGACGACCATTGCCAAAGGTATCAGGGAATTACCAAAGCTTCGACCGAAGCTGTAAGGGAAGCCATTGAGCTTACTTGTGGACAAGTGTTGATGTATGAGAATACGATTTGTGATGCTCGGTTTTCAAAGTGTTGCGGTGGTATTGCCGAATTATTTGAAAACTGTTGGCAACCGCAACATCATCCGTATTTATTGCCGGTGGAAGATAAACCGAATGGCGGGGTTAAATCTGAATGTTTTTCTGAAACTGATTTTAATGCATTTATTCGCAATCCTCTTCCGGGCGATTTTTGTAATACCACCGATATAAAAGTTTTAAAGCAGGTACTGAATCATTATGATCAGGAAACAGCCGATTTTTACCGTTGGACAGTAAAATATACCCAAGCAGAACTGGCATTGTTAATCAAAAAGAAATCGGGTATCGATTTTGGTGAAATTATTGACCTTGTTCCCATGGAACGGGGCATATCGGGACGATTAATCCGATTAAAAATAGTGGGGACAAAACAATGTGTAACCGTAGGTAAAGAACTTGAAATTCGTAAATGGCTATCTGAATCGCATCTGTATAGTTCGGCTTTTGTTGTAGACAAAGGAAAGCTTATACATGGAGTGCCCGAAACTTTTACTCTTTTAGGTGCCGGATGGGGACATGGCGTTGGCTTGTGTCAGATAGGTGCCGCCGTAATGGCAGAAAAAGGCTATAAGTACAAGGATATTTTAAGTCATTATTTTAGAAATACAGAATTAAGGAAAATATACTAACTATAAAAAAAGATTAGAGATGAACGATGAGAGATAAAAGGAATTTGTTTATCGTTAATCTCTCAGCTCTAATCACTTAAAAAGATATGAAAAACCAATCAAATCAAAGTTCTCCCTGGTCGTGGGTTCCTTCGCTTTATTTTGCCGAAGGGTTTCCCTATGTGGCCGTAATGATGGTGGCCGGTATATTTTACAAACGGATGGGGTTATCGAATACCGATATTGCTTTGTATACCGGTTGGTTAAATTTGCCTTGGGTAATTAAGCCTTTGTGGAGCCCTTTTGTGGATATTATAAAAACCAAACGATGGTGGATTGTGCTGATGCAACTGATAATTGGAGCCGCTTTGGCCGGGGTTGCTCTTACAATTCCTACCCACTATTATTTTCAATTGAGTTTTGCCTTTTTCTTTTTAATTGCTTTTAGCTCTGCTACGCACGATATTGCTTGCGATGGCTTCTATATGTTGGCATTGCCTCCTCATCAACAAGCTTCGTTTATTGGAATACGCAATACCTTTTACCGTATTGCTATGATTTTCGGACAAGGGGCATTAGTTATGTTAGCCGGATTTTTAGAAAAAAGAAGCTCTATCACTTTTAGTTGGAGTGTGTTATTTTATCTATCGGCTGCCATTTTTTTAGGTTTATTTGTTTTTCATTACTATAAATTGCCTTTTCCTAAAGCAGATAGCGTTTCCGAAAATATTTCCGTTAAGCATATTTTTAGTGAGTTTGCACAAACCTTTATTCAGTATTTTAAAAAGAAGCAAATTATTACCGCTTTATTTTTTATTATTGCGTATCGTTTTGCCGAAGCACAACTTACTGCTATAGGTAAATTATTTATGTTGGACGATATTCAAAAAGGAGGACTGGGTTTAGATACCGAACAAATTGGCTTTTTGTATGGGGCGGTAGCTGTTGCCTTTTTATTATTGGGAGGAATTTTAGGCGGATTGGCCATTGCATCCCGAGGACTTAAGTTTTGGCTTTGGCCGATGGCTTTGGCCATTACTTTACCCAACCTTACATACGTCTATTTATCGATCTATTATCCCTCAAATTTTTGGGTAATAAGTGCTTGTGTGGCCGTGGAGCAGTTTGGTTATGGGTTTGGTTTTGCTGCGTTTATGATGTATTTAATGTATTTTTCTGAAGGAAAATATAAAACAGCAAATTATGCCATAAGCACCGGTTTTATGGCTTTGGGTATGATGTTGCCCACGATGATGGCCGGTAAGGCACAAGAAATATTAGGGTATTCCAACTTTTTTATTTGGGTAATGTTTTGTTGTATTCCTACCTTTGTAGCAGTTGCATTAATTAAAGTGGATGCCGATTACGGAAAGAAAAATTTAGTAAATAACCAATAAGTACATGACAAAAATAGTTTATGTCGTTATAATGTGTTTAAAAACAAATGATTTGCCTATGGACTGACCTCGTTCGGTGAACCGAAAAATCAGTGAGAGAGGCGAATAAAATCGTCCTTGTTTGAGCGACGAAGGAGCGAGTTTGGACGATTTCGCCACACGAGCGCCAATTTTTCGAGTGAAGCGAACGCAGTCTTGACTTTTTTTGCTTCGTTTTTTGTGTTAAGACAAAAAATGAAGGGAGATGTTTGATATATGCTTAATTATAAGAATATTAACAAAATTAATTTTTTGTCATGTACTAAGAAATAACCAATAAAAATAATATAGTATGAAAAAATTGCTTTTAAGTGTGTTGGCAATTAGTTATTGCTTTTCGTTACTTGCACAAGACATTAAATTACCT
>JAFGVL010000032.1 GCA_016938015.1 Paludibacteraceae bacterium | reverse complement strand
GTTTCAAAACCGGTTTTGGCTCCTTCTACAAAAGCATCAAACACATTGATTTTTTTATACAAAGCTCCACCCATAAAAACGGCAATAATTAGTATAATAACACTACTGCTTACTACTTTGGATACTATCTCCATTTCTTGTTGTGAAAGGGTAGAGAATCCCCAAACAGCTAAACCAAGCACTGCTGCAACACCCCCAATCCAACTCACTACGGTACGGTTAAATAAATCTAGTTTTTGTTTAATGCCCACAAAAAGAATAGCCGAAAGCATGGCCACTGCGGTAGTCATTAGTAAAGGGATAAATACATCGGTAGGATTAAGTGCTAACACACCATCAGGACCCGGTACCGTAGCTCGGATAGCCATTACCGAAATAGGGATAATAGTTAAGCCGGAAGTATTGATAGCCAAAAACATGATTTGTGCATTGGAGGCTTTTTCTTTTTCAGGATTAAGCTCTTGCAAACTGTTCATTGCTTTTAAACCAAGGGGGGTGGCAGCATTATCCAAGCCCAGCATATTGGCAGAAAAGTTCATTAATAACTGTCCGTTTACAGGATGGTTTTTAGGCAACTCAGGGAAAAGCTTGGAAAAGAAAGGGCCTATTATCCGTGAGAGCACATTGATAGCTCCGGCACGCTCGCCTATATTCATAAAACCCAACCACAAAGTCATAACGCCGGCAAGAGGCAAAGCAAAATCCAATACAGCCGTTTTGGCCATGGTAAAAGTACTGTCAACAATTCGTCCAAAAACTTCTACATCTCCAAAAAAAATGGCTTGTACAATGGCTACCACAAACGAAACCAGAAAAAAAGCGACCCAAATATAGTTTAACATAATCTTATTTACTATTAGAAAATTTACTATTTAACAACATAAGTCTTTGCCTGAGCGGAGTCGAAGGCATGATTTACGATTTGTCAAATGTACAATTTTTTAGTAGAACACAAATTACACAAATTACACAAATTATCACAAAAAGAATCTATCGTCAATTAATAATGGGATTACCAACGATAATTTTGAAATAAGAAAGCTGATTAAAAATATTCTCTACAAAAATTTGTATGTCTTTGTGTAATTTGTGTAATTTGTGTTCAAATATATTTTTTATGAAAAAAGTACTGATAACCACCAAACTTTTACCCGAAGGGTTAACCCAAATAAAAGAACTGTTTAAATTAATCATTCCTGAAAAAGATATTTTTTCGCGCGAAGAAATTAAACAGCTCCTACCCCAGTGCGAAGCTATGTTACCAACTTTCTCGGTAAAAGTAGATAAGGAAATAATTGATGCCGGCACCAACCTGAAAATTATTGCCAACTACGGTGTAGGCTACAACAATATTGATATAGATTATGCTCGTAGTAAAGAGATAGCCGTTACCAACACTCCCTATCCCGTAACCGAACCAACAGCTGAAATGGCCTTTGCCTTATTACTTGCTGTAGCTCGCCGTATTTCAGAATGCGACCGCAAACTACGGATAACAAACGGATTAGAATGGGGATTATTGAAAAATTTAGGCGTAGCAGTTTACGGTAAAAAATTAGGTATTGTTGGACTAGGCCGAATAGGAAAAGCCATTGCCCGAAGAGCGATTGCTTCAGGGATAGAAGTAGTTTATTTTAATCGAAACAGAATTAGTCCGGAAGAAGAAATTGACCTCCATGTACATTATTGTCCTTTCGATGAGTTATTAAAAATATCAGATTTTATTTCTATTAGTACTCCTTTGACCGATGAAACACATCATTTAATAGATTCACCTCAATTTGACTTGATGAAACAAAATGCCGTGCTAATTAATACGGCTCGCGGGGCTGTAATTAATGAAGAAGCCTTGGTAAAGGCTTTGCAAAGTGGCAAACTATGGGGTGCCGGCTTAGATGTGTACGAATTTGAACCAAAAATAACCGAAGAACTCTTACTGATGGATAATGTAGTCCTCGCTCCTCACAACGGAACGGCTACCATTGAAGCCCGAAATGCCATCACAGCATATGCATGTAATTGCATTATAGAGTTTTTTAAAGGAAACAGCATTTCGGTGGTGAATTAAGAGGCTTGCTTTATTTTTAAAGCAAACAATTAACAAAAAAACGCAGAGAAATTTATATTCTTTGCGTTTTTTAATTGCTATTATTTCTTTGTGATTTTGCGTGAAATTATTTTCCTAAATTTTCCGCCTTCTTTACTTTTTGATAGAGTTCTGAAGCAAAAACAAATTCGTTCAAAGCAGCGTTTTCTACATCAAAAATATCATTTCTTGAACCTTCCCACGCCATCACTCCCTTGTTAATAAAAATAATATGGTCGCCCACTTCCATTACCGAATTCATGTCGTGCGTATTTACAATAGTAGTAATATTATACTCTTCGGTAATTTCTTTAATCAGCTTGTCTATAACCAAGGAGGTAATAGGATCCAGACCGGAGTTCGGTTCATCGCAAAACAGATATTTTGGGTTTAAGGCAATGGCTCGTGCTATAGCCACACGTTTTTGCATACCCCCACTAATTTCGGAAGGCGACAAATGAAAAGATTGAGCACTTAAATTCACTCTGACTAAACAAAATTCAGCTCTTTTAACCATTTCCTGACGGGTCATCGAAGAAAACATTTCCAGCGGATAGATTACATTCTCAAGTACCGATAAAGAATCAAATAAAGCCGACCCTTGAAAAAGCATGCCCACTTCTTTGCGCAATTCTTTAATTTCTTTAAAACGCATATCTAATAAGTTACGCCCATCGTATAAAATTTTACCGGTGTCTGCTGTATGTAACCCAATAATGCTTTTCATCAACACCGTTTTACCGGAACCACTTTGACCAATTATTAAGTTCATTTTTCCGGATTCGAAGGTTGCTGAAATATTTTTCAGTACCTGATTACCTTCAAACGATTTATTTACTCCTTTTACTTCTATCATGTTACAAAAACAGTTAGTTCAACATTAAATTTGTAATCACAATATTAAAAAGTAAAATAATAACACTGCTGTTTACCACCGCATTGGTACTGGCTTTACCTACATCTAACGCACCCCCATAGGCATAATAACCATAATACGAAGATACGGAGGCAATTATAAACCCAAAAAACAGCGTTTTTACCACCGAATAAAAAATATAATAGGGAATAAAAGCATATTGAATACCCACCATATAGTCGGCTGTAGTTAGAATATCGGTAAAAATACCCACAAAATACCCTCCTACTAAACCGGTAGCCATACTTACAATTACCAAACAAGGAATTAAAAGTACAAAAGCGGCAATTTTAGGAAGAATTAAGTAATTAGCCGAATTAACACCCATAATTTCTAAGGCATCAATTTGCTCGGTGATACGCATTGTACCAATTTCAGAGGCAATATTTGAACCCACTTTTCCGGCAAGAATCAAACACATAATAGTGGACGAAAACTCCAATAAAAGGGTATCACGTGTTACTAATCCGGTGGCATAAGTTGGCAATAAAGGGTCTGATGTATTTAACTTAGTTTGAACAGTCATTATAAAGCCAATAAATACAGATATAATGATAACTATACCTAAGGAATTTACAACCAACTTCTCCATTTCTTTAGGAAACTGTCGGAAGAACATTCGCCAACTGTCGGGTTTCGAGAAAACTTTACTCATCAGTAAAGTGTACGACCCTATATGTTTAAAAAGAGTAACTAGCAGCATACCATATATGTTAACTTCAACACCTCTCCCTCTATTTTTAGAGGAAGAGGCGTAAATGAAGCATTTAATTTAGTAGTTAAGCAATAAATTACATTGACTTTATAAAAGTCTTTTAAAAAATAATTGTTCAGAAAAACCTTAAAAAGCTTGAATAATCGCCATAAAATCGGCTGCTTTTAACGATGCTCCACCAATTAAGCCACCATCTACATCGGTGTTAGAGAACAACTCTTTGGCATTGGTTGGATTACAGCTTCCTCCATATAAAATGGTGCAATCGTCAGCTACTTGTTTTCCAAATTTTTCTACAATAATACCACGTACAAAGGCATGAATTTCTTGCGCTTGTTCTGCACTGGCGGTTTTTCCGGTTCCAATAGCCCAAACAGGTTCGTAAGCTAAAATCATTTTACCGAAATCTTCAGGAGAAAAGCCAAACATTGCTTCTTCTACTTGCGATTTTACCACCTCAAAATGCTTTTCTGCTTCTCGCTGAGCTAATACTTCACCAAAACATACAATAGGAGTTAGTCCGTTTTGCAAAGCCAATGCTATTTTATTTTTAATAATTTCGTTGGTTTCTCCATAGTATTCACGTCGTTCAGAGTGACCAATAATAACATACTGAGCACCGGTAGATTGAATCATTTCTGCGCTAACTTCGCCGGTATAGGCTCCTTTTTCTTTATCGGCACAGTTTTGAGCAGCTACTCCTACAATACTTCCTTTTACGGCATCCACTACAGAAGCAACATGTGTTAATGGAGGTGCTATAACAACATCACATTTAACAGTTACTCCATTTAATAACGCTTTTAGTTCAGTAGCTAAAGCTACTCCTTCTTGCAGGTTTTTATTCATTTTCCAGTTTCCTGCTACAACATTTTTTCTCATTTAATCTTTGTTCTATTAATTAATAAATTAGTTTTTCTTCCATCGTTGGCTAAGCACTATTAGAATTATAAAGCCTAGTAAAAACAAGCCCGTTACAATAGCAATCTTTTTCAACCATTCGGGCTCAGGTATTTCACTCAATCCCGATTCTTCGAGCGGTATTACAAACTCAGGAATATCATTTAAATGCCATTTATTTATAACAGTTGCATCTTTAATCAATACTAAGCCCGGGTTAGAACGAACAATCGTTTTTAGGGTTATTTTATCAGTCAAGCAAATTGGGTAAGATGCTTTGGTAACTTGTTTAAATTTTTCTATCTCTTCGTCGACCGAGGCAGTAAGTGCATAAAAATCGTACCCGTTGTTTTTAGCAAACTCGTATACTTTATTCAGTTGGTCGGCTTTACTTAGATCGGCATATTTAAAATCGTAAGCTACTACTAAAAAGGTATAACTAGGATTTGCCAACACTATATCGGTTATATCTCCTTCGTACGAATCATCAATAGTAAAATCGTGTATTGGTGGCTCATAGCCTTTTTTTACCACTTCTGTTTTTGAATCTACAAACACCCAAGTGGAGTCATTCTTTGGATAATCCGGAAAAATAAAATCTTTATTTATACCATTTTTACTGTAGGTTAAGGTTGTAACAGTAGAGTCGGGCTCTGCATCTTCAGGAATTTCCATCCCTTTTAAAATATTGCTGCCGTTGCTATAGGGTCTGAAATCTAAAATTGGTAAATGCTCGTAACAATACACCGAAAGTGCCACTGAAAATAAAAAAGCATAAGCAGTTACAACCCATTGCGTAGTATTTCCGATAAAAGTACGATGACTTTTACGAAATAAAAATATAAGAAAAATGAGTAACGAAATAACAATATTCTTCCAAAAAGTAGCCCAATTACTAATAATTAAAGCATCGCCAAAACAACCACAATCGTGCACCGGATTATCAAGAGCAATCCACAATGTGAGTGGAGTCATTACAAGCATAAAAAGAGCTGCTGCCCATGTAGTTTCTCTTAAACGAATACCAAAAATGTAATTAATACCAATTACCAATTCAACCGCTGCTAAGACAATAGAAGCAACAAACGCTAACGGAGTTAATTGTTCAAAAAACGGCCCCATTGCCACCAAATAATCTTCCATTTTATAGGTAAACCCTAGTGGGTCAATGGCTTTTACAAAGCCTGAAAACACAAAAACACAACCTACTAACAAGCGGGTTATCAATAATACAATTCTTTTAACCATAACTTTATCCTCCAAATTCAATTTTTATTAATCCAAATATGGCATAATTAATCATATCCAAGTAATTAGCATCAATACCTTCGGAAATGAGAGTTTTTCCATCATTATCTTCTATTTGTTTAGTGCGGTATAATTTCATTAAAATTAAATCGGTATACGACTCTATGCGCATAGAACGCCAAGCCTCATCGTAATCGTGGTTTTTAGCCAGCATGAGGTTTTTAGCAGTTTCAATGTGTTTATTATACAAAGAAATTCCTTTCTCAAAAGAGATATCATCACTTTCAGAAAAACCCAATTCTAACTGTATTAAAGCAATAACACCATAGTTAATTATACCTATAAGCTCAGAGCGTATACCTTCATCCACCATTGAAATACCCTTCATTTCTATGCTTCGAATACGATTTGCTTTGATAAAAATTTGATCGGTAACAGATGCAGGTCTTAAAATACGCCATGCCGCTCCGTAATCTTTCATCTTTTTGGCATAAACATCTCTGCAAATGCTTACAACATGTTCAAACTGCTGTTCTGTATGCTCCATTAATTTTTATTTTAAGAACGACAAATTTAGTTTTTTTTAGTTGAATGAAAAACATCCTATCAGATAAAAAAATAAAAATCGGAGAATAAGGTTTCATTATATGGATTCCAGTCTATTTTTAAAATATTTAGTACCATGTATTGCATAGTACTAAATATTTTTATATATTTGTAGCATTAATAGAACAACTATGAATATAGATAATGTAAAATCGCAGTTCAGAAAGGGCACATTAGAGTATTGTATACTCTTGATTATAAAAAAGAAAAGAGCCTATACCAGCGATATTATTAACGAGTTAAAAACAGCACAACTAATCGTAGTAGAAGGCACTCTATATCCACTTCTTACCCGCTTAAAAAACGATGAACTGTTACAATATGCTTGGGAGGAATCTACTCAAGGCCCCCCACGCAAATACTACGAACTAAGCAAAAAAGGAGAAACGATGCTACAAGAAATGGAACGAGCTTGGTATGAACTCAATGAAGCCATCAATCAATTAAAACAACCCTAAACAATAAACCCATGAAAAGAACAACCAGCATTACTATTGGAGGCATAGTACTTCACATTGATGAAGACGCTTTTGAACTGCTTAACAACTATATAAACAGCTTAAACAATCACTTTGAAAAAGATCCGGAAAAAACCGACATATTAAACGACATAGAACAACGCTTAGCTGAATTGCTTAGTGAACAACTTCCGAACAAAGGCTATTCGGTAAAAAAAGAATATGTCGAAAACGCCATTCGTACCATGGGCACACCACAAGATTTTGAAAACGAAAACTCAGATACATCCGCTACAACTACTGAGAAAGAGAAAAAAACAAAACAATTGTATCGAAATCCGGACGGAAAAATTTTAGGTGGTGTTTGTGGAGGCATAGCTGTTTACTTTGCTATCGACCCTACACTTATTCGAATTGCGTTTGTTATACTTACCTTGTTCGGAGCCGGATTTCCTATTCCCCTCTACATTATTTTGTGGATTATTATACCCGAAGCACAAACACGCACTCAAAAAATGGAAATGAAAGGCGAATCTATCAATATTGAAAGTATAAAAAAAATGCGCAAGCTAGTTTCGACGACATAAAAATTTCAGTGAGTGACTTTGCTCACTCTAAAAATACCCAACAAGCGGTTTCGCAAATTGGCGTTTTCATAGGCAAGGTAGCTCCTATTTTTTTCAGAGTAGCTTTCGGACTCAGCATTGCCGCAATTACTATTGCCATTATTTGTTTATCAACCCTTGAATTCTCATCCAACATGATTAATTGGGGCTTACCTCCTACTATCGATCCTGAATTATTGTTTTTCTTACACAAAGTGGATGTGCATTTATTTGCCATAGGCATATTACTGGTAACAACAGCTGCTGTAATTTCGATGTTTTATATTTTACCCAATGTAATATGGGGAGAAAAACGATATTCAAGAGTTGCCACTCAAATTACCTCTATTTTAACTACCATTGGTATAATTGTAATTATTATTGCACTTACAAAATCGATAGTTGACTATCAGGCCATAAAAGAGTTTATTTTTTATGGCGCCACACAATAACTTAAAAAAAGGAACCATTCAAAAAATTTGAATGGCTCCTTTTTATCTACTATTAACTGTTCATTATTAACTTATTACGCTTCCCCTCCACCAAAAGTCATTGGTGGCACATATTGTTGCTCGCCCACTTTTATTTTGCCATTAACTTGCTCAAATTTAGATACATTATCTTGCAAAGCAAACAAGAGGCGTTTGGCATGTTCGGGCGTTAATATAATACGCGATTTTACATTTGCTTTTGGAGTACCGGGCATAATACGCACAAAATCAACCACAAACTCAGAGTTTGAATGTGATATAATAGCTAAATTTGAATAAATACCTTCTGCTACCTCCGCAGTTAATTCAATACTTAATTCGTTCTTTTTTTCCATGGTCTTTTTTTTTACAAATGTATGCAATTATAAAAAATGCCACACAAAATGGACTGCATAATTGAATTTTTTTTTAATTATTACGTTTAATAAGCATTTAAAACACCCATTAAATAAGACATTTTTTAAGAAAAAATGCAAACTATAGACCTTGAATCTGAAATATTAATGTATATTTGCTTTTTACAAACTTAAAAATGTTCAACTAAAAAAATTAAAACATGAAAAAAATTAGTGTATTGGTTGGCTCTGTCATTCTTTTCGGCAGTTTGCTAATATCTTGTCAAAAAAAGGCAGAAGAAGCTACAACGGTAGATTCTACAGCTGTTGATTCTGTTGAAGTAGTGATTGATTCTGTTCCCGTAGTCGATTCTGCAGCACTTAAAGCAGCAGCCGTTGTAGAAGAAAAACC
>JAFGVL010000031.1 GCA_016938015.1 Paludibacteraceae bacterium | reverse complement strand
CATTACACCCAATCCTGTAAAAGACGCTTTTCAAGTAAGTGGATTAGAGGGCGCAGCACTACTAAGTTTAACCGATACCAATGGTAAGGTAGTGTTTAGTAAAGAAATTACAGGCAACGAAAGCATATCCGTAAGTTCTTTGCCACAAGGGCTGTATATTGTAAAACTAACTACAGCTAATGGAGTGGTGCAACAAAAGCTGATAAAACAATAAAGAGAAACGGTAGTTATTTTACGGCAGTAAACGATATTAAAACCAACTGAACAAAAAAAGAACTTCTATTATGTTATTAAAAAATAAAATTCATAAGTAAACAATGAATGGAATTATTGATAAAAATAAAAGAAGAAAATACGCCGTAAGTTATGATTTTATACATTACGATATACCTACAAAAATTGTGTTGTGTAGGTACATTGAAATAAAAATGAAAGAAAATAACTGGATTACGGTAGCCAACAATCCTTTAACCGGTTTATTGCTTTTTGCCGATTTATTGGAGGAAGCTTATATGCAGGTTAAAAGTGGAACGGAACAGCCGCAAGAAGAATTACAGTTAAGGCAATATATGGTGGATACATTGCTTAAAAAAATTGCCGCTACTGTAAACCAACAGGCAAAAGGAAATGCGCAACTAATACATAGTATGGGTTTTAAAACAACAAGCGTTTAATAACTCCTAACAAGATACACACTACCAACCATAAGTGTAAGAGAGGCAAATGTAAGTTTTAGTGTTTGTTAATTAAGTTCGAATTTGCCTAAAGTAAGTTCCAATTAGTTGGATTGGAACTTACTTCTTCTATCTTAGGACTTACATTTGATGCCTTTGAGCTTGTATTTGTTAATTGCATACTTGCATTTGGTACCTTAGAGCTTACACTCGTTAGTTGCCTACTTAATTTTGATGACTTTGAGCTTATAATTGATAAACGCAGACTTACTTTTGCCACCTTGGAGCTTGAACGTGGCAAATTGATACATTAATTTAAAACACATCTTTCTATTTTTATAATTTATTAACTTTAAATTTGTACAATACTATGGCAAACCCAAATGTAAGAATTGTTGTTCCAAGTAACCCGGAAGAGTTACTTGATTTAGCATCGAAAATAGTTAAAAAACACACTACCGATGCTGCAAAATCTCCATTATCAGCCCTTCAAACACATACATGGACAGCTAATGGACCTCAAGTTGCTAATGCGCTAACGCTACATCAACAAGCCGAAGAACATAAACGCCAAGCTGAAGAAGCCTATCGTAAGCGTGATTTGCTACTGAAAGAAATAACCGAATCGGTTAAAGCCAGTCGCGATTTGTTGATAGGAGTGTATCGCGATAACCTAAAAATAATAGGCGAATGGGGTTTTGAGGTAAACGACTCGGCTCGTAAAGTAAAGAATAAAGAAGCCTAATAATGTTATAAAGAAACCAACAGCAAAATTGAAAGGTGTGTAGCTGTTGGTTTCTAATTTTTTTTACCCCGTTTTTTATAAAATAAGTACTAGTTATGTTACTTAAAAGAATTTGTTATCTACTCTTGTTGTTTGTTGCTGCAGCAATAAATGCTCAAACTTACGATATTCAACTGACCGTTTCTACTCAAAACACAGATTGTTATACCGACGGTAAAATTTTTGTAAAGCTTGGAGGAACCGATTTAAAGCAATTGCAAGCCTCCGATCAGTTAAGTTTTAATGTGCAAAAAAACGGCATTAGTTATAAGCAACACGATCTTACCTTTGCCGATATGCGTGCCGATTCGGTTTTTGTGCTCGAAGGCTATCCTGCCGGTAAGTATGTAATCGATTATTCTATTTGGATAGGTACGAATACCGAAATAAAAGGTACAATTCCTGAGTTTGAGCTTTTTGCTAACGAGTATTTAGAACCGGCTGTTTTTCAAACACTTGGCGATAATACCATGATGCAGGGCACTCGTCCTTCGCTCAATTGCAAACCTACGGGGCGTATTCAGCTCGAAATAGTGCAGGGTAAATTTCCGTATTCGGTACAAGTTTTTAAAGATGGCACATTACTGCGAACGGATGTTTTCAATACTCGTATGTTTAGCGGAAGCAACCCTCTTGCCGAAGACTACCGCGATTTTATAATATTGAACAGTTAGGCATAGGAGCCTATACCTTTATAATTACCGACTCATGCGGTTACCAACTTACACTTGCCGAACCTATTCCTGTTGAAGATGTAAATTTTAACTGCATACCCGAATATGCTACTTTAGCTTCGAAGAGTCAAACCCAAGTCTTTTTCGATTTGGAAAGTGGCTTTTTTAACAATGTAAAATACGATAAATATTCAAGCCAATGGCTCGAATATCGTTTTGCGCTAGAAGGAAAAGCTTTTACAGAATGGAAATCTTTTTCGGAAAGCGATATGGCTACGGTAGCAAACTTCGACTCGATTTATGGTAAAAAATATCAGTTTGAATTGCGTATAAAAGACTGCCCTTCGTATCCTGTTTGTTTGGCAGAAATACAAATGCCGGATAAAGATACTATTCCTGAACAACCTTGTACCGAAGCAATTAGCCCTTCGGTAATGCTTATTCCTATACCGGGTACCGGTGGTGCCGATTTTTGCGCCTGCGATGGGGGTACAAAAAATCCTATAGAATACGATAAATGGCAGGTAAAAACCAATTTTACTATTTGCGAACCCTATACTTTACCAGTTACTTACAAATGGACTAATTTAGAATATCCTCAATATTCTTACAGTAACACTGGCATTAACGCCTCTCAATGGTCTTATGAGTCAATACAATATACCCTTGCCGAAGAGCACTACGGCAACCAAATACACTTTGAACTAACCGATGCTTCGGGTAAAGTGTATTTAGATACCATTCTTCTTATCCCGCCTAAACCACAACTACCTCAACCAACACCTCCTATACCTTTAAAATGGACAATGAGTAATTCTATATCCAATTCTGTTGCTTGTAGTGGTGTTCCGTTAGGTACTGTTTTTTTAAATGTAAATTGTGCAAATATCCCCGATAGTGCAGAGGTGGAATTTAGCCAAACTCCCAATGGTTACAATTTTACAGCAAAATATAATTTAGCAACTAGAGAATGGTTGTTTAATCCATCTAGCTTTACCGATTTTACTATTACTCAAAGCACGTATGATCCGTCTTTATGTAAATCGTCAATTGGTCTTGTTTTTAATGAATTACTTCGTTACGGTAGTTATAAGTATATAATAAAATGGCGTACTAATAGTGGTAAAGACACTACTACTACAGTACAGCAAACAATAGCTAATAATTTTGGTCGTTACATGGTGAGCGAAGAATTATCTTTTACCACAAAGAAAACTTGCCAAGGAACTATCTATTATCCTAAGGCGCAAGTGCTTTCGTGGATTTATGGCGATGAAGAAAATAAAAAGGCTGTGCCTACAAAATTTCGGGTAATTTCGGGTAATGTTACCGGTTACGAAATAAATGGAGGTTTGAGCACAGTTGGTTTCTGTAACAGCGACTCATTACTTATAACTAAACCCGGACGATATATAGTGCAGGCTTTTTACAATCCTTATGGAGCAAATGCTCCCAATGCAACTCTTGCGGCATGTACAGTGAGTTTAGATACCATAAATTATGTAATACAAACCCTTTCGTTTCAAGATTATTACGGTTATCTCTGTGCCGATACACACAGTTCTACTATTCGGGGAAGTGTAACGGTTATAGCAAAAGAAGGCTCGGGAGTTCCGCCTTACCGCTACGATTTATATAGTGGCAGTAATGCCGAAGGTCAACTTATTGGTAGCAATACTACCGGTGTTTTTAATGATATTACGGTAACTTCTGCCAATTTTTATGTGCGTGTAGAAGACCAATGTTTATCGAGTTTTGGGGTTGCCATACCTCTCTCGCCCGTTATTACTACCGATGCTGTTTTTGGCGATAGAAGTGTTTGTAAAGGCAGTGTGGCTCATTTACAAGGTAAAATGATTGGTACTACTAATCAAGTATCGTATTTGTGGACAGGTAGCAATGGCTTCTCGTCAACTAACCGCCAAATAGTAACCCCACCAATAGTAGTGCCTAGCACGTTTTCGCTCGAAATTTCGGGTCTCGGTTGTCGTATTTTCGATAGTATTACCGTGGAGCCGGTAGATAAAATTAATGTTTACTACGAAGATTTACTGTGTCAAGGTAGTAATTATGATGGGGGCGAAGAATATTTGCATCCTATTACTACAGCTCATTTGGCAACAGGAATATACAACTTTTCGGCAGGACCGTTTCCCGCTTCAAATGGAGGTTGCGATAGTATAGTGAACCTCAAATTAAATATCATCGAAGAAAATACTGTTTTTGAAGATACGATGGTAATTTGCGATAGCCAATTTCCTTTTCTTTGGCAAGATACCTTATTTACAGAAGGTACACCAAGTGGACGTTATTTTATGCCAAAACAAAAAAATAATTGTGCCTACAGGCAGGCTTTACGTCTTACTGTAAAACATCCTACCGATACAATTATCGAGAAAATTATTTGTCAGGGAGAAAGAGTAGTTTTTAATAATAAAACCTATACCGAAGCCGGTACATATAGCGAACATTTTTCAACAGGAACTACTTGCGATAGCCTTGTTACTATGCATCTTTTGGTAGTTTTTCCTAGTCAAAGTACTGTAATAGATAGCATTTTTAAAGGAGAAAGTTATACCTACAACGGCTTTAATTTGCCCGAACAAACGATACTTGGTATTAAATACGAAACATTGTTTTTAAAAAATTATCTTGGTTGCGATAGTATTGTAAATTTACAACTCAAGGTGCAGCCTTTTAGTTTACGCATACCCGAATTGTTTTCACCTAACGGAGATAATAAAAATGAATTTTTTGAGATAGAAAATATCGAAAGATATCCTAACAACAAGGTGCTTATTTTTAATAGATGGGGCAATAAAGTATGGGAAAAAGGGCCATATTTAAACGATTGGGATGGAACCAATCAATTTGGTCTATCAGTAGGAGGAAACATACTTCCTATAGGTACTTATTTTTATATCATTGATTTGGGCGATGGTAGTGATGCGATAAAGGGATATATTTATTTAAGCAGATAAAAAACCTATCCTTTTGGGTAGTTGATGGGTATTGATAAATGCTATTTCTTTGAACATCTATGTAAATGAAAATTATACTCCAAGGCTTTCCTATGTTAGTTGGGTTTTTGGTTTTAAAAAATAGGTGAGTTCTTGGAGTATTTTTGTTCTTACTATTCTATTTAACTAAGTACATAAAATGCTAATAGTTAATTCTGAAACCTTTTTAATTTTTTGCATCTATTAGTATGAGGGATGTTTTTTATCTAATGTGATTTTTTAAATGAAAAAAAGTTCAATAAACATAGTTCGTTTATTTTTATTATTTCTGCTAATTCCTACATGTTTTTCTTATTCGCAAGAGTATCCTGATAACATAAAAGAAGTAACCTGTTTTAGTACTAATGTGGAAGCTTCACCTTGGGGTATTCGGTTGGCACAAACTTCCGAAATGAGTGTTGATGAAATTTATACTCCTTTATGTGGCGATTTGGATAATGACGGTATTCCTGAAATTGTTGTTACACAAGGTTGTTGGTGGGGGGTTGGTACAGGTAAAATCGTGGTATTTGAAGGAACAGATATCTCTAAAAGAAGTCAGTTAATAGATCTTGGAGTTGATGTAGATTATTATTCGGGAGCTCATGTTGCATTGCTTCGTATGGCCGATCAAATAAATCCGCTCGATACCATAGGTCTAATTATAGTTCTTACAAAAAACGATATCAGGTCATACAAATACGATGGTTTAAATAACATAACATTGTTTAAGCAAAACACTATTAGTATTCCTGAAGGAACAATAGCAATTTCTGATTTTAATAATGACGGAAAGCCTGAGGTGTATTGTGGAAATATGGTTTTTGATGCATATTCCTTGAATTTAATAGGTTCTGGAAATAGTAACTCTGGTGCTAGTTATTTTCATTGGAATACAGAGCGAGTTTCTTATGCCGCTGATGTATTGCCTAGTGTGCCCGGAACTGAATTAATTTGTGGATCAGTAATTTATTCGGTAGATGTTACAGGAAATTCTGTAAATATTGCTAAAACAATTACTCCACCATCAGGTTTTGCTTCGGATGGCCAAACCGAAGTGGCTGATTTTAATGGAGATGGATTGTTGGATGTTTT
>JAFGVL010000030.1 GCA_016938015.1 Paludibacteraceae bacterium | reverse complement strand
GTACATTTTCATTTGTTTGTACAACTTCATATACTTTTTGCCTGCCTCAATATCGCTCATTAATTGGTCAATAGCACTTGATAAATCGAGGCGTTGCTCCAACAATACATTTAATTTTATCCGGCATTGAGCAATATGTTCTTTTGAAGCATCGGTACGGTTTACTTCTTGCTGCATATGATAAATTTTTAAGGCTAATATAGAAAGCCTATCAAAAGCCCAAGCCGGCGTTTCTGTGTTGATTATAGCAGTTGGTTCAACCTTTACAGCAGCATATTTTTCCATAAAATAACTGTCAATTACTTCCACCAAATCGGTTCTGTCTTGATTTGATTTATCGATTCGACGCTTAATTACCAACGCTTCAACAGGATCAATTTGAGGATTTCGAATGATATCTTCCAAATGCCATTGAACAGTATCTATCCAGTTTTTTACATATAAAATTCCTTCAAAAGAAGAGGGTTCATACGGATTATTGAGTGTTGCATCTACATGGTTAGTAAGGTGATAATCTGCGATGCAACGGTCAAAAATTTCATTACTTTTTGAAGCAATAGACATAAAAAGCTTGTTTTAAAGTTGGACTGCAAAAATACATAAAAATGTAGAAGAAAACAACGACGAAATGATTTGCACATAGAAGCAAATTAATTACTAAATTTGTAGGTCAATTAAAAACACACAACTTATGTCAATTTCTGTTCATCAGCTCAACAAATATTACGGCGAACAATGTGTATTAAACAAGGTAAGCTTTGAAATAGGCTCCGGTGAAAT
Organism: Paludibacteraceae bacterium; assembly: GCA_016938015.1. Taxonomy (GTDB): domain Bacteria; phylum Bacteroidota; class Bacteroidia; order Bacteroidales; family Paludibacteraceae; genus JAFGVL01. The sequence goes on along the minus strand of JAFGVL010000030.1, from coordinate 4,263 downwards.
TGTAGGTTTTTTAGGGCCAAACGGTGCCGGAAAATCTACCATGATGAAAATAATAACCGGCTACGTGCCCTTTAACGAAGGCTCTGTAAAGGTTTGTAATGTGGATGTGCAATCGAACCCGATTGAAACAAAACGGATGATTGGCTATTTGCCCGAACATAATCCCTTGTATTTGGAAATGTACGTAAAAGAATACCTACAGTTTGTGGGCGGAATTTACCGTTTAGGCAAAGGCGCTAATGCTCGCGTAGATGAAATGATTGAACGTACAGGCTTAACCCCCGAATATAAAAAACGCATCGGGCAGCTCTCTAAAGGCTATCGGCAACGTGTAGGCTTAGCCCAAGCATTACTGCCCGACCCGCAAGTGCTTATTTTAGATGAACCAACCACGGGACTAGACCCAAATCAGTTAGTAGAGGTACGTAATTTGATTGCCGAAATTGGCAAAGAAAAAACCGTATTATTGTCTACACACATTATGCAAGAGGTAAGTGCCCTTTGCGGCAGAGTGTTGATAATAAACAAAGGGAATATTGTAGCCGATGAAAAGGCAGATAATATTGTTTCGATTAGCCAACAAAAAAGCCAACTACTTACCGTTGAATTGGATAAACATATTGACGAAAAAGAATTTATGACAATTAACGGCGTTCTTTCTGCCAAACAACTAAAACCTTTACATTATCAAGTAGAATGTACTAAAGATATTCGTGCAGAGGTATTTCGGTTAATTGCCGACAAAGGCTTAACCTTGCTAACACTAAATCAGCAAGAACGCAATATGGAAGATGTTTTTCACGAACTTACAAACGCTAAATAAAAACCCTAGAAATAAAACTCGCAAAAAAAGAAGGTATGCAAGAGGATTTCGACATAAGAGACCAACAACCAAAAACGGAACGCGAATCGGAGTACGAAAATGCGCTTCGTCCACTCTCTTTTGACGACTTCAAAGGGCAATACAAAATTGTTGAGAACCTAAACATTTTTGTAAGTGCTGCCCGCATGCGCGAAGAGGCTCTCGACCATGTTTTGCTACACGGACCTCCCGGATTAGGGAAAACAACCCTTTCCAACATTATTGCCAACGAATTAGGCGTTGGGTTTAAACTAACCTCAGGACCGGTACTCGATAAACCCGGCGATTTAGCAGGTATTTTGACCGGTTTAGAAACAAATGATGTGCTTTTTATCGATGAAATTCATCGTCTTAGTCCGGTTGTAGAAGAGTATTTATACTCTGCAATGGAAGATTATCGAATTGATATTATGATAGATAAAGGTCCAAGTGCCCGTTCTATTCAAATAGACTTGAATCCTTTTACTCTTATTGGGGCTACTACTCGCAGCGGATTGTTAACCAGTCCGTTAAGAGCCCGATTTGGAATTAATTGTCACTTCGAATACTACGATACCGATGTGTTGAGTAGAATAATACTTCGCTCTGCCAAATTGCTCAATATTGCCTGCGATAAAGAAGCTGCCGATGAAATTGCCGGTCGCAGTCGTGGAACACCGCGTATTGCAAATGCCTTGTTGCGAAGAGTGCGCGATTTTGCTCAAGTAAAAGGGAATGGAGCTATCGACATTGAAATTGCTCAATTTGCATTGGAGGCTCTCAATATCGACAAATTTGGGCTTGACGATGTAGATCATAAAATTCTTTATACCCTTATCGATAAGTTTAAAGGAGGCCCGGTAGGTATTACCACTATTGCCACTGCCTTAAGTGAAGATGCAGGAACCATAGAAGAAGTTTATGAACCTTTTTTAATTAAAGAAGGATTTTTAAAACGCACACCACGAGGAAGAGAAGTAACAGAATTGGCATATACACATTTAGGAAGAACAAAACACAGCGAACAAGGTTCGTTGTTTTAATTTGAGTAGCGGATATGGGAAAAATGAAATCCTTAGCAAAGGATACGGCCATATATGGAGTAAGCAGTATATTAGGACGCTTTTTAAATTGGTGTTTAGTGCCCATTTACACCTACGTATTAAAAGACTCGGCAGAATACGGAATAATTACCAATTTGTATGCTTGGACAGCCTTACTCTTGGTTTTGTTAACGTATGGGATGGAAACGGGCTTTTTTCGGTTTATGAATAAAGAAACTGAAAATCCTCAACATGTTTACAGCACCACACTTTTATCTATAGGGTTTAGCTCCCTGCTATTTGCTATTGGCATTATTATTCTTCAAAACCCCATTACACAGGCATTAGGCTACAACGGATTTAACGAATACATTTGGATGATGGGCATTGTAGTTGCTGTTGATGCATTTACTTCTATCCCTTTTGTGTATTTGCGCCAACAAAAAAGACCGATAAAATTTGCCGCCATCAAACTGGCAATGATTTTTATCAATATTGCATTAAATCTTTTCTTTTTAATTGTATGTCCGTGGTTATTAAAAACAAATCCTGATTTAGTGAACTGGTTCTATAACCCCAACTACGGGGTGGGATATATTTTAATTGCCAACTTAGTTTCTACTTCAGCGGTGCTAGTAATGCTTCTTCCCGAAATTTTTAAAGCCTCGCTTATTTTTGATAAAGCCTTATTAAAAAGAATGCTCTCTTACTCCTTTCCATTGTTAATTTTAGGAGTAGCAGGCATCGCCAATCAAACCATCGATAAAATTATTTTTCCGTTTTTATACCACGATTATACGGAAGGGATGCGTCAATTAGGCATTTACGGTGCTTGTTTTAAAGTAGCTATGGTTATGATGATGTTTACTCAAGCCTTTCGTTTTGCTTACGAACCATTTGTTTTTGGGCAACATAAAGATAAAAATAGTAAAGAGGCCTATTCAGATGCCATGAAATTCTTTGTTATTTTTTCGTTGCTCATTTTTTTAGGAATGGTTTTTTACTTAGATTTTATCAAACTGCTTATTGCTCCCTCATATTGGGAAGGCTTACAAATAGTGCCCATTATTTTAGCTTCTTATTTGTTTCAAGGAATTTATTTTAACCTTTCGTTGTGGTATAAACTAACGGATAAAACACGCTATGGTGCTTATTTTTCTATCATCGGATTAGTATTAAATTTTACAATTAATTTCTTCTTAATACCCATTTTTGGATACATTGCTTGTGCGTGGGCTTCGTTTGCAAGCTATTTTCTTATAATGCTTTTATCTTATTTTTATGGTCAAAAATATTTCCCTATCGATTATCAGTTGATAAAAATAAGCCGTTACGTATTAATTACTTTAGCATTTTTTGGCATCAGCCTATTATTAGTAAGCGACTCAGCAATACTAAATTATGGTATTAAAACCATCTTAATTATTACCTTTTTAGCGTATTTTGTAAAAAAAGATTTCCCTTTACAGCAAGTACCTATAATAAATCGATTTTTCAAAAAGACCCATTAATGCACGATTTTTTAAAACAGGTAAAAAACAATATTTATGTTGCAGCTATTTACAATTTATTAGTTGTAATGGCTCTTTTTATGCTTTGCAGAATCGCTTTTTACTTTGTAAATATTGATTTGTTTAGCAACATTACCTTTTCCCAATTTCTACTTATCTGTAAAGGAGGGATAATGTTCGATTTATCCGGTGTGCTATATCTGAATAGTGTGTATTTGTTGATGCTGGCCATTCCATTTACATTTAGATACAACCCAACCTATTTAAAAACAGCTAAACTAATTTTCTTCACAACCAATAGCATTGGAATTATAGCAAATTGCATCGATATGGTTTATTTTAAATACACCAACCGACGCACCACATCAAGTTTCATTAACGAGTTTTCTAATGAAAACAACTTATTAAAAATACTTGGTAATGGACTTGTAGAATATTGGTATGTAACGCTATTAGGCTTATTTTTACTGTTTTTACTATATGCGCTGTATTTTACTCCTCATCCAAAAAGAATAGCCGGTGAAAAAAACTATCTGTATTATAGTCGCAATACGGTAGCTTTTTTATTAACTATCATGCTTACAATTTTTGGTATTAGAGGAGGTGTTGGCTCGTACGTAAGACCAATTACACTAAGCAATGCCAATAAATATGTGAACAGGTCAATAGAAGCTTCAATTGTATTAAATACGCCATTTTGCATAATACGAACTATTGAGAATACGGTATTTAAAAATCCCAACTACTACTCAGAAAACGAACTAACAAGCATTTACGTGCCTATTATAAGCCCTCAACCAAAAGAGTCTTTTAATAATATGAATGTTGTTGTGTTGATTATTGAAAGTTTAAGTAAAGAATTTATTGG
>JAFGVL010000029.1 GCA_016938015.1 Paludibacteraceae bacterium | reverse complement strand
ATATTCATCAAGAACATTCCCCTTTTTAGTTGTTATTGGCATAGATGTCAATTTATTTTTCTTCCACCATTTGTTCGCTGTCAAAACGAAGCACTCTTCCGGGAAATTTTTCTAACCAAGCCATATTGTGTGTAGACATAACAACCGTAGTTCCTTGCTCCTTAATCGAATGTAATAATTGCACAATTTCAGTTCCTGTTTCGGCATCGAGGTGTCCCGTTGGTTCATCCGCTAAAATCATATCGGGCGAGTTAAGGAGGGCTCTTGCTATTACTATACGTTGTTGTTCACCTCCGGATAACTGATGGGGCATTTTATAGCCTTTATTAACCATGCCCACTTGTTTCAACACGTCCATAATTCGATCTTCCATTTCCGTTTTTTTCTTCCATCCGGTAGCCTTTAATACAAAAGCTAAGTTATCGTGCACGGTACGGTCTACCAACAACTGAAAATCCTGGTAAATAATACCTAATCTTCTTCTTAAAAAAGGCACTTGTCTCCTTTTTAGTTTTTGTAAATTATAACTATAAATACTGCTTTCTTGACCCGAAAAAATAGGAACCTCGCCGTAAAAAGACTTCAGTAGCGAACTTTTTCCACTACCTACTTTTCCTATCAGGTAAATATATTCACCTTTTCTTACTTCAAGATTTACATCTTTTAAAATGACCAGTTCTTGCTGATGTATTTCAACATTCACATATTTGATTAATAGATTTGAATCTTCCATATTATTTCATATTTGAGCATAGAATAAAGAACAAAGATACAAGACTTTTAACTTCTCTCTCCAACATCTTTGTTCTTTACTCTTTGTTCTTTTTTCTAAGTTTATTTATGTCTTTTCTTTAATTCATTAACCAAGTCTTCTATTCTGTACCCCTTTGAAGTAAGCAAAACAATAAGATGATACAATAAATCCGATGCTTCGTAAATAAAGCCTTCATCGGTACCATTAGTAGCTTCTATTACAGTTTCTACTGCTTCCTCTCCTACTTTTTGAGCCATTCGGTTTACTCCGGAAGTAAACAAAGAAGTGGTATATGAGCCCTCGGGCATTTCTTTAAATCGTTTATCAATAAAATCTTGTAAATAGTTGAGAAAAAAAAGGTCAGACTGATTTTTTTCAGCCCAACAAGTATCGGAACCGGTATGACATACGGGGCCAACAGGATTTACTTTAATTAACAGAGTATCGTCATCGCAATCACTTTCAATAGAAACTAAGTTTAAAAAATTGCCACTCTCCTCTCCTTTTGTCCACAGCCGTTGTTTGGATCTGCTGTAAAAAGTTACTTTTCCGGTGCTTTGGGTTTTAGTTAATGCCTCTTCGTTCATATACCCTAACATCAACACTTTACCTGTTAATACATCTTGAATAATGGCAGGCACCAAGCCTCCTTGTTTGTTAAAATCTACCTTCATTTTAATTGAGTTAATAGTTAACTGTTAATGGTTAATGTTTAATACAAATCAATTGCATAGAACGAAACAAAAAACGTATAACTTTTCTATAATGTAAACTTTTCTAATTCTTTAAGTGTAATTTTACCTTCGTAAATGGCTTTACCAAAAATAACAGCGGGCACACGAGCCGCTTCCAACTCTTCAATATCGGCCATACTACTTACACCACCACTGGCAATAAGGTATAAATCAGGGTATTGACCCAATATTTTTTTATACAATTCGACCGACGGGCCTTGCAACATACCATCTTTTGCAATATCAGTACAAATTACTTTGTTTACTCCTTTGCGTTTAAACTTGCCAATAAAAGGCAAGAGCTCTATATTGGTCGTTTCTGTCCAACCACTAACCGCAATCTTTTGATCTTTTACATCGGCTCCTAAAATAATTTTATCGCCGCCATAATTTTTCAACCACGAAAAAAACAGGTCTTCGTTATTCACGGCAATGCTCCCTCCGGTTACCATTGAAGCGCCATTTTCGAATGCTATACGTAAATCAGCATCCGATTTTAAACCTCCTCCAAAATCTACAATCAACGATGTGTTGAGTACTATTTTTTCTAATACCGGATAATTTACAATATGTTGTGCTTTGGCACCATCTAAATCGACCAAATGCAAGCGTCGTACTCCTGCGGCTTCAAACATTTTTGCTACTTCTACAGGATTTTCATTATAAACGGTTTTTTGTGCATAATTACCTTGTGATAATCGCACGCACTTTCCGTCAATAATATCTATGGCAGGAATAATTTCTATCATCTGGATTTCAATAAATAACACTACATAAAGACTTACAAAAGTACTCTTTATTTGCGTATTTCACAAAATGAAAGCCACTTGTTTTGGAAAAACAAAACCCACAAATGCCGTGTAGAAAATTAGAAATTGACCAAAAGGGGGCTTTCTTACTAAAATAATTTTCCTATCTTTGGCAGTATATTTGAATTTTAATATAAAAAAGCAGTTACTAACCAACAAAACAATGAATCATTCATCATTAAAAAAAAACAGTTGATTGAATGAGTGATTTTCAGTTTTTAATTAAATATACGTGTATGAAAAAAATTATTTTTACCCTTATCTGTAGCATGTTAGTAATGCTAACAGCAGAAGCAAAAAAAGAAAAGAAAGCCAAATTAATGACGTTTACTGACAGTTACATTTACGCTCAATCAGGGCGAAATACAGAGGCTAAAGGAAGTGCGTTATCTTTAACAACAGGAATGACTTATTCGTTGATGAATTGCATGAACTCCACCTCTACAAATGACATTGACCTTATGCTTTATTTTGGCAAAGCAAAAGGCGGCAAAACAAAAGTTTTTCATTTATTCTCGCCGGACGATCCTACCCTAACTATCAATTGGGAAAAAGATGGTGGTACAGCACCATATTGTAAATTTGAAGGAAAAAGTGACGACCCTGATGCCTATTTTGCATTAAAAAATTGGAAAAAACGCAATGCTACAAAACTTCAAAGAGTAACAGAGGTGGATTTTGATGCTGCTACGCCCGAATCTATTGGAGCCATGACAGTTGAAGAAAACTACATTATTTCTGATGTAAAAATTGGAGATATTATCTTATTTGAAATAGGCCCAACCTCCCGTAAAGCAGGCAAAAAGGGGTTATTAAAAGTTACTGCCATTGAAGATGACGAAACAAAACCCGACAAAAAAGGGAATCAACAATACCAACGATTTATTGTAACGATTAAAATTCAAAAATAACAATTTATAAAATCCATAAAAAAAGTCCCAAAAGGGACTTTTTTTATGCGCTCTATACATTTGTTTCACTAAAACAACTTCAACTGACTATCATCGTTTGGTTCTTTTAAAACGGGTAAACAAATATCATATTTTACGGCTAATATTCTGGTTAGTATTACCGAGCTAAAACTTAAAATCTGACAAAGGAGTGTATCTACCGAAAGCAAATGACAACACATATAAATCACTCCTCCAATGATACATGCAATGGCATAAATTTCTTTTTGAAAAATTAGCGGTACATCGTTTGTCAACACATCTCTAAAAACACCACCGGCAGCACCCGTAAGCGTACCCATAATAATAGCCACCCAATACGGATAATCGTTCATAATACTTTTTTCGAAACCAACCACCACAAACAAAGCAAGTCCAACGGTATCGAAGGCAAAAAAAGTATATTTATACCTAAAAATGTCTTTACCAAAAACCACTACCACCAATAACGCTACTGCGGTACAAATTAGGTAGCTCACATTAGACATCCAAAATGGTTCTATTCCCAACAATAAATCACGAAGCGTACCACCACCAATAGCAGTTACCAATCCAACAACATAAGCTCCAAACCAATCGAAGCGTTTAATAGAAGCCGCTTTTATGCCGCTTATGGCAAAAGCAAAAGTTCCTATATACTCAATAATGTCGTAAAATGTAATACCCATTCATTCAGCTTAAAAATTAAAAAAGCTTACAACTATATAATTGCAAGCTTTTTTTGCGGTGAGAGAGGGATTCGAACCCTCGGTACAGTTGCCCGTACGTCAGTTTAGCAAACTGGTGGTTTCAGCCACTCACCCATCTCACCTTTGATGCAGTATGGGGCTTTTCCAATTGCGTGTGCAAATATAGAAAAGAGTTTACAACTTTCAAAGTAGTGCTCTCTTTATTTTAAAAACTAATACTTACTTTTGTAGGCAGAGAACTATATAATAACTAACAATTTCGTACAACCATCACTTGTTTCACGGTATGATTAAAAAACTATTCGTTCTATTAGTAATTGCTGTTATAATTGTATTTGCCGCTTTTTTATTACCAAATGTATCTGCCGGTACTGATTCAAAAAAAACAGAATACTTATTAATACCATCGAACGCAACATTAGGTTCAATAGTAGATTCTTTAAATAAAAAGGAAACTGTAATTAGTGCTTTATCTTTTTATTTTTGTGCTCAAGTGGTGGGCTACGACAAAAAAATAAAAGAGGGTAGATATGAACTGAAAAATGGCATAAACAATTTATTTTTACTGAATAATCTTATTAAAGGCCGACAAAAACCACTACGAATAAGTTTCAATAATATTAGAACAAAAGAGCAACTGTGTGCTAAAATTAGCAAGCAGTTAATGCTAGATTCGTTAGAGTTGCACGAGGCATTATCTAATAATGATTCACTCAAACAATATGGTTTAAATTCAAACAACTCCGTAGCTCTTTTTATTCCAAACACATACGAGGTTTACTGGAATATTTCTACACAAAAATTACTTAAAAAAATGGCCGCTGCTTACCAAGAATTTTGGACCGACGAACGCAAAGAAAAAGCACAAGCCATACCCTTACATCCTATTGAAGTATCCATTGTAGCTTCTATAGTAGAAGAAGAAAGTAATTTATCTGCCGAAAAACCTATTATTGCAGGCTTATATATTAATCGGCTGAAAAAAAACATGCCTTTGCAAGCCGACCCCACCATAAAATTTGCATTAAAAGCTTTCGACCTAAAGCGAGTACTTTTTAAACACATAGAAGCAAGTAAATCATCTGCCTATAATACCTATTTGAATAAAGGCTTGCCTCCTGGGCCTATTCGCATACCCGGCATAGAAAGCATTGATGCGGTATTAAACTACCAACAACATCCTTATTTATTTATGTGTGCTAAAGGCAGTGGTGGGAACGGACACGATTTTGCAGTAACATTTCAGGAGCATCTTCAAAATGCCAACAGATATAGATCTCAAATGAACAAATTGGGAATTAAATAGTTTTCTAATAAAAGAAAAAAGAAGTTATCTTTGAAACTCTTTTAAACAAACAATTATGAGAAAAATTATTTTTATTGCATTAGCTCTTTTAAGTATTATTGCTCTTACTGCAGCAAGAAAACCAAAAAAGAAAAACACTAAAAAAGCACCACAAGAAACAACTTTTACCGGTATAATCTCATACTACGGTAAAGTAACTCGTATACCCGACAAATCTAAAACCACCGCCAAATTAAACGATTTTGAAGCACAGTTTCAACTGTATATGAACGAAGAATATACTAGAAGAATAGAAAAATATGAAAATTTGGGCTTAACCATTACACTTACCGAAGGCATTAACCATGACTTTTATATGCAAAGTGTACACAGTAAAGACGGTAATTTACTTGCCATTGCCACTCTCGACGAAATGAAAGAACTGCAATTAACCCCAAAATACGTACGATATAACTCATTAAAAATGAGAAAAGTATCGGGAAAAAAACGCGTACAAGGTTATATATGCAAAAAAGCAATTAGTGATATTGTTACCGAAGACAATATCAGAATACAGTTAGTGGCATGGTATTGTCCTGAATTAACTTTAAAAGGATACCAAACGCCATACTTTCCTAAATTACAAGGATATATTCCTCTTGTTTACGACATGTATACCGGTCAACACGTAGTAACATATAGCGCAACCGATGTTAAAAAACAGGCACTACACAACGGTTATTTTAGCAAACCCGACCAAATGGAACCGCTTAACTACAAAGAGTTTTTAAAGAAAATTCAAGAAATAGGGAACAAACAACAACAAGAAGAATTTTAGGTTTTATAAAAAAATTACTTCAGGAGTAATAGCTATTTCAAACAGTTTTTTTACTGACTGGCAAATACGGTTGGATAGTTCTACTACTTCATTTCCGCTTGCATTACCTTTGTTAATCAACACAAGAGCTTGTTTATCGTGCACCCCTGCATTACCATAGGCTTTACCTTTCCACCCTGATTTTTCAATAAGCCATGCTGCGGGAATTTTTTTGTAATCGGCAGACACATCATAAAAGGGCATATCAGGATATTGCTTTTGAATCAGCTTAAACTTTTCGGTGGTAATTACCGGATTTTTAAAAAAGCTACCTGCATTACCTACTTTTTTAGGATCGGGTAATTTGGTTTCTCGTATTGCTATTATAGCTTGTCTAACTGTTTCTAAATTAACGGTGGGGTACTTACTCAACTCCTCTTTTATAGTACCGTATTCTAAATTGTATATTTCCTTCTTAGATAATTTAAACACTACCTGTGTTACAATAAACCTGTCTTTCAAGGCATGTTTAAAAATGCTGTCTCTGTAACCAAAACAACAAGCTTCATTTGTCAGTGTTTTTTGCGTATAATCACAACAATCAACACCTACCACACTATCAACAATATCTTTTGCCTCCACGCCGTATGCTCCGATATTTTGCACCGGAGAAGCTCCTACCATGCCTGGAATAAGCGACAAATTTTCTACCCCAAACCAATTATTACTCACACAAAAAGCCACAAAATCATCCCACACAACTCCGGCTCCAACTTTCACATAAACGGTTGTTTCGTCTTGCTGAAGCAATTCATATCCTTCAATTTTTGAATGAAGAATAACGCCTTCATACGCCTTAGTAAACAACACATTACTCCCTCCACCAAGAGAAAAGAACGATTTATCGTTTAAAAAATTGCTTTTTAAAAACTCAACCAACTCATCACTACTTTGATACTCAAAAAAATAACGAGTAGAAACATCTATACCAAATGTATTGTAGGCTAATAGCGAATAATTTTCGAGCAACTTCATACGCAAAATATTTTTGCAAAGATACACAAGTCATTTCTCATTTAGACAATTTAAAATAGCGTATATTGCTAAAAATTGTACCTTTGTATAATTCATGCAGTTTCTTTTCATTTGAATAAAATAAAATGAAGATTGGATGCCTCCCACTTCTAAAACTTTGTTTTCGTAAGTTTTTAATCTATGTTAGTAGATGTGGGGTGCAACATAGAATCAATACACTATGGAAAAAACCATTCGCTACTTAATTAACTTTTTAGCAGGAAATTCTGAAGCAGATTTTTCTTCTATTATTGGCTATACGGCTAATCAAGAAGAATTTTCAAGGTATAAAATAGTTATTATTCCCGCTGCATTTTTTAACACTGATTATTATGGAAAGCCCTCTTCTATTCCGGTTTTTCCATTACAACAAATTAATAACATTCCGCTTTTATACGGCACTCCTAAGCTTGAAAAAATTGATGCCACCCTCGTAGTACATGCCGATATTATTGCCTCAACTTATTTTTTAGTTACACGTTACGAAGAATGGGTTAAACCCAACTGTAGAGATAGTCATGGACGTTTTCCGGGAAAAGCATCCTTACCCTTCCGAGGGGGATTTATAAATCGACCTATAGTTGATGAGTACAGTGATTTACTGCAACAATGGTTAACAGAATGCGGCGTAACAACACCTCAAAAAAAAGAAGGGATAGCAAAAGTATTTTTAACACACGATGTAGACCAAATTTCTCACTACCGATGCTTAAAAGGACTTGCCGGTAGCTTACTGCAAAACAAATTTGGCAAAGCACTTAAGTCCTATTTTGGTAAGATTGAAAACGACCCCCTATTCACGTTCCCCTTTCTGTTTGAAACCAACAGCAGTTTTAGCACCAACACAGGCATTCCTACTGAATCAATCTTTTTCTTCAAATCACTTATTCATTATTTGCCCGAAGATAAACCCTACTATGATTTATTTTCGAAAGATGCCCAGTATTTATTACATTTGTGCCATTTACATAAAGCTGAAATTGGGGTACATGCCAGCTATTTTTCGGGAGATAACCCTGAAATTATCAGCCACGAAAAAGACCAATTGGAACTGGCATACGGAAATTTTATTCATTATAACCGCCATCATTATTTACGAACAAAAGAGCCGGCAGATATGGCAGAGCTTGTAAATGCAGGCATTACAGATGATTTTACACTTGGCTACGCCGATGTAGCAGGTTTTCGATTAGGTACTTGCAAATCGATAAAATGGATAAACCTACCCAATAAAGAACTTAGTGAACTCACGCTGCATCCACTTATGATAATGGATAGAACTCTTTCTGATAATCGCTATATGAATATGCATTTTTCTGATGCCTTAAACTATTGTAAACAGTTAATAGATAAAGTACATACACATCATGGCGAAGTTGTTTTACTTTGGCATAATCAATCGCTTGTACAAACTGAAACCTTTAATCATGGCAAATTATATGCAGATTTATTGCATTACATAACATCAATAAGCAAACAATGAAACATACAATAACGGCACTAATCCCTCATAAACTGATACTCATATATCGTTCTCTGAAACCATTTTGGAGAAAATTGACGCAAAAAAACAGTCGTCGAAAAAAGTCAATTCCTATTTTACATTTGCACATTACCGATCATTGCAACTTAAATTGTAGGGGTTGTGATAATTTTTCGCCCTTAGCTCCCGAAGTGTTTGCTAATAGTTCGGTATTTGAAAACGACTGCGCCCAAATATCCAAGCTTAGTAACGGTAGAATAGATGAAATCCAATTGCTGGGAGGAGAACCGTTGCTACACCCTCAACTTACTGATTTTATGTCTATAGCACGGAAATATTTCCCCACAACACCCATAAAACTTATTAGTAATGGTATCCTTTTATTACAACAAAAAAAGCAATTTTGGGCAGCATGTAACAACTACAACATAGACATTATTGTTACAAAATACCCCATACATATTGATTTTGATGCCATAGAAAAACGGGCACAACAAGAAGGCGTGCACTTTAACTATTACGGTAGAACTGCCGAAGTTGAAAAAAACATGCAATGCATGCCGCTTGATTTAAAGGGAAAACAAAACGCAAAAGACAGTTTTTTAAGATGCAGTAGCGCAAATCGT
>JAFGVL010000028.1 GCA_016938015.1 Paludibacteraceae bacterium | reverse complement strand
GGAATTGCCGGCGAATTAAATAAAAAAGGGTATTATACCTCCTTTTTTCATGGCGCTCCTAATGGTTCAATGGGATTTGAGGCATTTGCAAAAACAAGCGGATTTACCGATTATTATGGATTAAATGAATATGGCAATGATAAAGATTATGATGGAACTTGGTCTATTTGGGACGAAGAATTTTTGCAGTTTTTTGGAGAAAAAATAAATGGATTTAAACAACCATTTATGACTGCGCTATTTACTGCAACATCTCATCATCCGTTTGTTGTGCCACCAAAACACACGCAACGGTTTGTAGAAGAAGGCGGGCATCCAATTTATAAATGTGTGAGATATACAGATTTTGCTTTAAAGAAATTTTTTGAAAAAGCTTCCAAACAAGCTTGGTTTAAAAACACTTTGTTTGTAATTACTGCCGATCATACAAACGCCTTAAGCAAAAAAGAATATTTAAACGATGCCGGTGGGTATAAAGTACCTATTATTTTCTATCACTACGGAAGCAATCTTAAAGGTCACGTAAATGACATTGCTCAACAAATTGACATAATGCCCACAATACTAGGTTATTTAAACTATGAAACACCCTATATAGCTTTTGGGCATGATTTATTAGACAAAAACTACAAAGAACACTATGCCATAAACTTTTTTAACCAGAATTTTCAGTTTTTTAAAGACGATTATTTTGTGCAATTTGATGGTCAAAAAACTACGGCTGTGTACAATTTAAAAACAGATACATTTCTTCAAAACAACTTGATAACAAATTTTCCCGAGCAGACTGCTTACGAAAAACAAATAAAAGCAATTATCCAACAATATATTGCACGGATGTTAAACAACAAGCTGGTAATAACCCCTGTAAAATAAACAATGCGATGAACATTTCTTTCGATGCCAAAAGAGCATTTCATAATAATAGAGGGTTGGGTAATTACAGCCGCAATGTTATTCGCTTATTAAGTAGCTATTACCCCGAAAACAACTATTATTTATTTAATCCTACATCAAAAAGAAATATCCCTTTTGAACGGGAAGAAAATGTTCACGAAATTGTACCTGCAAAACTAAACGACACTCTATTTTCTAGTTATTGGCGAACAAAAAACTGCATATCGCAAGTTAAGGATCTCAATACAACTATTTTTCATGGCTTGAGTCAGGAGTTGCCAATAGGTATTCAAAAAACAGGGGCTAAAAGCGTGGTAACTATGCACGATGCAATTTTTATGCGTTACCCGGAGTTATACGATAACTTTTATAGAAAAATTTTTATTAAAAAAAATCAGTACAGTTGTCATGTTGCCGATAAAATTATAGCCATAAGCGAACAAACAAAACAAGATTTCATCGACTACTTTCATGTTCCACAAGAAAAAATTACGGTAGTATATCAAGGGTGCAACAATATTTTTAGGAACAACATATCTGAACACCAAAAAACAAGTGTCAAAGAAAAATACCAGCTCCCTACCGATTATATATTGAATGTGGGTGCTATTGAGAAACGAAAAAATGTAGCCACTATTATCGAAGCCCTTCATCGTGGTAAAATTGATATTCCTTTGGTAGTAATTGGCAACAAAACTACCTATTTAAAAGAAGTAAAAGAGCTGATTAATCGTTATCAACTTGAAAAACATGTAATTTTTCTTCATCAAGTAGAAACAGCAGACTTACCTGCCATATACACAATGGCACAACTATTTATCTACCCGTCTATTTTTGAAGGTTTTGGCATTCCTATTTTAGAGGCTCTTTGCACGGGAACTCCGGTAATAACCTCAAAAGGAAGTTGCTTTGAAGAAACAGGAGGAGCCTATTCGAGTTATGTTGATTATGATAATGCCGATGAAATGGGAGAACAAATTATAAGCATCCTCTCTGACACAACTAAAAAAGAAACTATGCAAACAAAAGGCTTAGAGCATGCAGAAAAGTTTAAAGACGAATACGTAGTGCAAAATCTAATGAATGTATATCTATCTATATTATAATAAATCTTTTAACAATGATACTACTCTATTACATTATTTTTGGGTTGCTTTGGCTCTTTACCTTATTGCCATTTTTTATTATTTATAGGTTTTCGGACCTATTGTTTCTACTACTATTTTATATCGTTCGATACAGACGAAAAGTAGTGCAAAATAATTTACTCAATGCATTTCCAAACAAAACTAAAAAAGAAAGAGCTTGTATTGAAAAAGAATTTTACAAACACTTTTGCGATTATTTCTTCGAAACTATAAAAATGCTGAATGTGTCTGATAAAGAAATGAGAGCACGTATGAAGTACATTAACCCGGAAATAATGACCGAAGCGTTTAAAAATGACAACAGCATAATTGGATATTTAGGTCACTACGGCAATTGGGAATGGCTATCTCATGGATGGGCAGCTCAAAACACCCAAAATGTTACCTATGATATTTATGGCGCTTATTATCCTTTAGGGAATAAATATGTTGAACGGTTTTTTTTCTACCTTCGCTCAAAAGGGAAAAGCATACCGGTTCCACAAAAAAAAGTATTACGAACAATTATCAAACTTCATCAAGAAGGGGAAAAGGGACTTTTTGTTTTTATAGCAGATCAATCGCCAATATGGAATAGCGTTCAGCACTGGATGAAATTTTTAAATCAAGACACCGCAACCATTGTTGGCGCTGAAAAATTAGCAAAACAAACGGGTTATCCGTCGTACTATTTCAATATTAAAAAAGTATCTCGCGGCCATTATACCTGTGAGTTTATAAAAATTGCCGATAATCCTAAAGAATACAAAGATTTTGAAATAACCGAAAAATACATGCGCTTATTAGAAAAATCTATTGTAGAAAATCCTCCATATTGGTTATGGACACATAGACGATGGAAATTTAACAAAAACACTTTTTATACCATATATCCGGTAAAACCACCGGAAAAAACAAATCATTAATTGATAATGAACAAGAAAAATATAGAAATAATTATTCCTGTTTACCGATCAGAACTAACAACATTCGAAGAAATATCTTTAAAAAGTTGTTTTCGGGTATTGAAAGAGTATGTTATTGTATTATGCAAACCAATGGGACTAAACACCTCAAAAATAGAAGCTGATTTTAACTTCACTCGGATTGAATGTTTTGATTCCTCTTATTTTGATTCCGTTGCGAGCTACAATCGTTTAATGCTTTCGGCTTCGTTTTACGAACGATTTATTCATTCAAAATATATCTTGATTTTTCAAACGGATGCATTTATTTTCTACGATGATTTGGATAGGTGGATTTCTTACGACTACGATTATGTGGGGGCGCCTTGGATATCTAAAAGTAATTTTGGAAAATGGATCCCTTTTATAACAATGTGTATTGATAAATACCTTTTACAAAAAAAAGACCTTATACACAAATATGAGCGTCAAAATAAGGTTGGAAACGGGGGTTTTTCGCTTAGAAAAACAAAAACTCACCGAGATATATGCATCGCATTAAAAGATGATATTGAACCGTTCCTTGCTCATCAAGATAAGTACTTTTTTAATGAAGATATTTATTTAAGCATTGTTCCACAACGAAAAGGATTCGATTTTAAAACCCCAACTATAAAAAAAGCGCTGTCTTTTGCATGGGATGTAAAGGCAAAAATGCTCTATAAAAAATCGGGGGGAAAATTACCAATGGCAGCTCATGGTTGGTTTACACCTAATAATCTTCCATTTTGGCTCCCAATTATTAAAAAACAGCTTGAATTAGAACCAAACACAATTAAGATAAATGAACAATAACCAACATAAAGAAGTGTCAATTGCACTGTGCACTTATAATGGCGGAAAATATGTATCCCAACAACTCGACAGCATTCTCAATCAAAGCTATCGGTACATTACCGAAATAGTGTGTATTGATGATTGCTCAACCGACGAAACTTGGGAATGCCTTGAAAAATATGCACAACAAGACGCACGTTTTAAAATAAGTAGAAATGAGCAAAATGTGGGCTATATTAAAAATTTTGAACAAGCCATATCTCTAACAACTAGCCCTTTTATTGCCATTGCCGACCAAGACGATATTTGGTTGCCTGAAAAAATTTCGGAACTAATAACTGCTATCGGCGATAATTTATTGGTTTACTCTGACAACGAATATATCGATGAAAACGGCAACTCTTTAGGCATTAAGTTTTCAGATAAACGATGGCTAAGAACTTGTACAAGCTGTTTAAATTTTGCCATATATAATGGCGTTTCAGGGCACACTATTTTATTTAATCGCACATTGTTAAAATATGCGCTGCCCTTTAACAAAACCCTTCCATACGATATGTGGTTAGCATTTCAAGCCGTGCAACATAGTGAAATCCCTTATATTAACTTTCCGCTAGTTAAATACCGTCAGCATCTAAATAACGCTATTGGAGGAATTGGTATTAAACGAAAATATATTCCTCCATACACCATAAAAGAACAATTATTGGCATTTAGTTTTGGAGCAATTTATGCAAAAGAATCAGAAAAAAAAATCTTAAAGAAACTTTCAGAGATTATTGACGACAAGTCTCTTAAGGGAAGACTTCAACGAGTAGCAATTTTTTGGAAAAACAGGGAAGCAATTTTGTTTTTCAAAAAAAGAAGCGATTGGAGAAACAAGTTTTTTGCTATAAAAACTTTTTGGAAAAAATTTTAATTTCAATCTAATCGTTTTTCTAATTCAGTATCTTGAGAACAAAAGAATAAAACCATTAGCATTGTATATGTAATAGGTGTCAACCCACTAAAGTAGATATCTGTCATAAGCTGAACTATACTTAAAGTCACAAAAAACAATATATATATTTTCAAATCAGGTGGCATTACAAAAAGAGGGAATATGTTCATAAAAAGAAAAATCACTAACCCTATAATTCCAAATTCTATTGCCGTCATTATAAACTGGTTATGTGGATGTGCTCCTAACAATAATCTTTCTTTAATAGCTATTGTTAACACATCATCGGGGAATACCTGAAACTCAGGATGTTCAGATAGCTTATCCATAAATTTAAATGCTCCAGTACTTGCGGCATAACCAAATATTGGCTTTACTTCAAACTCTTCTACTCCCATTCTCCAAATAACTAAACGAGGTTCTTGCGTTAAAGCTTTTGAATTAATTCTTTGGTGACCTTTAATAATAGGAGCAATTCCAACTATCAATAAGAGAGCTACAATAATAGATAAAACTTTATTCCGATTCCAAAAAATATAAAACAGCATTCCAAAAACCACCAAATTTGCCATCAAAAATCCAACACGACCTTCTGATATAAGTAAAATGGAATAAATCATTAATCCAGAAACAGCTATTATTACTTTTAATGGAAATATTATCCAAATATTCTTAAGTGTATTTAAAAGATAAAAGACAAAAATCAAGCTAATATTTAAATAATAATTGAAAATCATGTGGCTATTGATATATTTCATTCTTGCAAATTTAAAAGTGTCCTTTTCTTCAAAGAACTCACTAAAACCTATCTTTATAAAAACTAAATAGCTAATCAGAACAATCGATGTAAAAATAGCTGTATAGGCAAAATATTTAAGACGATAATACTTATTTAATCCAAATAAACCAATGATACCAAGAGCAAGAAAAGGAAGACGAATTTCTATAATTTTATTTAAAAACTGAGGAGATTGTTCAAAAGGAGCCCATATAATGGTTAGCAAAAAATATAAAATAAATGAGATAAAAATAAGATGCCTTTTCTTCCAACAAAATGACATCCATTTTTTTACTAAAAAAAATTCAAGAACATATGTGCTGAAAAAAATCAACAAGGCAATATGTTGTGCCTTACCATAATACATTGGAACTTGAGAAAATAAGAACAATGCACTAAAGAGATTAATATAATTAACACATTTTAATCCCATCAATTTTACCATATTGAATTTTTTATATTTACTTTCTGCCAAAATCTGCAGGAATCTCTCCCCAAGCTTTAGTTTCCCATTTTAAAATCTGATTCGGATAATCATTTTCTGCCAACCACTTTTCTGCTCGTTCAATTAAATCAAAAATGGCTTCATTTTTCTCGTTTTCAACGAGCTTTGTTTTACATTTTTTAGCTTTTACCCATTTAATAGCATTAACACTATCTGAATATACCGGAAGGGTACTTCCTGCATTTTTAAGCATTGCCAATCCATGCACTAAGGCTAAAAATTCACCCACATTATTCGTTCCTTCTTCAAAAGGGCCTTGATGAAACAATTCTTTTTTAGTGTTGGTATCCACTCCTCTATATTCCATCAAACCGGGGTTTCCACTACAGGCAGCGTCTACAGCTATACTTATCCTATTAGGTTTGCCAAGTAATGCATTTTCATTTGCAGCAAGAGCTTTTTGTGTAACTGTGCCGGCACCAACTACTTCCCAGTAGGATTTTTTAAAAGCGTTATTGGCTTCTTTCTCCGTTGCAAAACCTTTATATTTTGCTCCTTCAAAACCGTCAACTTGGCGTTTACAAGCCTCCCAATTAGTATATACACCTTTGGTGCGACCTTGCCAAACTACATAAAACTTATTTTTAGCCATAGCTATACCCTTCAATTACTTTGTTTCATGTGAAACATTCGGATTGTTACTTGGATGAAAGCGCAAAATAGTATCTCTTAAAAATTCCACATCCATATGCGTATAAATTTCGGTTGTGAGAATTGATTCATGTCCCAGCATTTGTTGTATAGCTCTAAGATTAGCTCCTCCTTCTAATAAATGCGTGGCAAAAGAATGTCTGAACGTATGTGGACTTATATTTTTTTTAATACCCGCCTGTTCGGCCAAATCTTTGGTAATCATAAAAATCATCACCCGCGTTAACTTTGTTCCTCTTCTATTTAAAAAAAGAAAATCTTCATTCCCTTTTTTAATAGATAAGGTATTTCTATGTATCATCCAACTTTTTATTTGCTTCAAAGATTCATGAGAAAGAGGAACTAAGCGTTGTTTGCTACCTTTTCCTTCTACCTTCATAAAGCCCTCATCTACATACATGTTAGAAATTTTAAGATGTATCAATTCAGATACACGAAGCCCCGACCCATAAAGGGTTTCAATTATAGCCCTGTTTCTTTGCCCTTCGGGTTTAGAAAGATCAATGGTAGAAATAATAGTATTAATTTCTTCCAACGAAAGCACCTCCGGTAAATGTCTGCCTGTTTTAGGCATTTCCAATAATTCGGTGGGGTCTTCTTCTAAATGCTCGTCATACTGTAAAAATCTGTAAAAAGATTTTATCCCCGAAATTATTCTTGCTTGCGAACGCGGAGAAATACCTAAATCACTCAAATCTACGATGAAATCGCGTAAATGTTCTAATTTAGCTTCTTTATACGAAATTTTAGCATCGTCTAAATACACCAACAATTTTTCTAAATCTCTTTCGTATGCTTCAATCGTATTTTTCGACAACGATTTTTCCAACATCAAAAAAGAGTGATATTTTTTTAGAATAGGACCAAGCATTTGGGTTAAATAATTAGTATGCGAAATTACTATATTTATTGTAAAAAGGAAATCATTGAAAAAGGAGATTTGACTGTCTGGTAATTTTGTATCTTTGTGTGTTGAAAAAATATTGAAAAACTGTTGAAACCCACATGTTTTATAATATACAATCACTAATAAATAAGCGACGACTGATATGGGTTCAATCTAGCCTTAATTAAAAGTTAATACTGATTAAAAATGAAATTTAAATACGATGTAATAGTTATCGGAGCAGGTCATGCAGGCAATGAAGCTGCTTGTACGGCTGCTAACTTGGGGTCAAAAACCCTGTTGATAACTATGGATATGAATAAAATTGGGCAAATGAGCTGTAATCCTGCTATTGGAGGCATAGCTAAGGGACAGATTGTACGAGAGATTGATGCAATGGGAGGACAAATGGGAATTGTTACCGATAAAACAGCCATCCAATTTCGCTTGCTAAATCAATCCAAAGGGCCTGCTATGTGGAGCCCTCGCGCACAAAGCGACCGAGAAGAATTTATTAGAGAATGGAAACGCACACTTGAAAACACTCCCAATTTAGACCTTTGGCAAGATACCGTAACCCAAATTTTAGTAAAAAACGGCGTAGTAATCGGTGTAAAAACGCTAATGAATGTAGAGTTTGATGCTAAATGTGTCATTTTAACTGCAGGTACTTTTTTAAATGGATTAATGCATATTGGAAAAGTGCAAATAGAAGGCGGAAGGGTTTCAGAACCGGCATCTTATGGTTTAACCGAACAACTTAAAAGTTTAGGGTTTGTAGCTGATAGAATGAAAACTGGCACTCCTGTAAGAATTGACGGAAGAAGCATTGATTTTAGTGAATTAACTGAACAAAAAGGAGAAGATGACTTTCATAAATTCTCTTATCTTGATTATACACCTCGCCCATTACAACAATTAAGTTGTTGGATAACCTACACCTCTCTTAAAACACATCAACTTTTAGAAAAAGGATTAGAAGTTTCTCCCATGTATAATGGACAAATAAAAAGTATTGGTCCTCGCTACTGCCCTAGCATAGAAACTAAAATTGTAACTTTTGCCGAAAAAGAAAGACATCAATTATTTGTAGAGCCTGAAGGGGTAAACAGTCAGGAATTTTATTTGAACGGATTTTCTTCATCGCTTCCTTTAGACATTCAATACGATGCATTACGAACAATTAAAGGATTTGAAAACGCCCGTATTTACCGTCCAGGATATGCCATTGAATACGATTTTTTTGATCCTACTCAATTAACCCATACTTTAGAAACAAAATTAGTTAAAAATTTATTTTTTGCAGGTCAAGTAAATGGAACTACGGGATACGAAGAAGCTGCAGGTCAAGGAATGATTGCTGCAATAAATGCACATCTTAACTGCCATGGCGGAAAAGCGTTTACGCTTAACAGAGACGAAGCCTACATAGGAGTTTTGATAGACGATTTGGTAACTAAAGGCGTAGATGAACCGTACAGAATGTTTACTTCTAGAGCAGAATATAGAATTTTATTGCGACAAGATAACGCCGATATGCGTTTAACAGAAAAAGCCTTTGAGCTTGGATTAGCAACTAAAGAAAGACAAGATTTACTACAAGAAAAGAAAGCGCATTGCGAAAGAATAACAACATTTATTCGAAATAAATCGGTTAAAATTTCTGAAGCAAATTCTATGCTCGAACCCATAGGCTCCTCTACTCTTAAACATGGAGGAAAAATGATTGACCTGTTATTACGCCCGGAAATAACCATCCAATTACTTGCTGAAAATTTCACTTCCCTGAAAGAAGAAATTGCAAAAATAACTAACAGAAAAGAAGAAATTTTAGAAGCCTGTGAAATACTTATAAAATACGAAGGCTATATTGATAGAGAAAAAGGGATTGCCGACAAACTAAAACGATTAGAAAATATCAAATTAAAAGGACGTATTAACTACGAAACCGTTAACTCAATATCAACCGAAGCAAAACAAAAACTTAAAAGAATTGATCCGGAAACAATCGGTCAAGCAAGTAGAATTTCAGGAATATCGCCCAGCGATATAAATATTTTACTCATACTATTAGGAAGATAAGAGTTCCACGTGGAACAAAATAAAACAAATACTATTGTTCCATGTGGAACATAAACAACAACGATATGACATTAGACGATATTAAAAAAGAAGTTAGAGATATTCCGGATTTTCCCAGTAAAGGAATACTTTTTAAAGACCTAACAACCGTATTTAAAAATGCACAATGCATACAGCTGTTAGCATCCGAACTACATGCTATTTATAAAGATAAAGGCATTACAAAAATTATCGGTATAGAATCCAGAGGGTTTGTTATGGGAAGCATGCTTTCTCTTACATTGAATGCCGGCTTTGTACCTATTCGAAAAAAAGGGAAACTACCTGCCGATTGTTACGAAATTGAATATCAATTAGAATATGGCTCGGCAATCATAGAATTACACAAAGACGCACTAAATAAAAATGATGTGGTGCTCATTCATGACGATTTACTTGCAACCGGAGGAACATTAGCTGCTGCTATACGATTAGTGAAAATGGCTGGTGTTAAAAAAATATATACCAACACCCTTGTTGAACTTGAATTTTTAAAAGGAAAAGAGGTAATTGATAACGACGTAGAATTCCGAACATTAATAAAATATTGAAATATACAACGAGGCTTCAACTCCATTCAGCCCACATTGTATAACATATAAATTTTAGTATTACTATTTCTAAAAAAGTTTGAGCCAAGTCGAAGCCCTGTATATAAAAAGCAAAAAAAAGATGTCAACTACATCCGAACATATAAAATCCATTGTAAGTTCGCTTCCAGAAAAACCTGGGGTATACCAATATTATAATAACGATGGCATAATTATATATGTAGGAAAAGCCAAAAACTTAAAAAAACGTGTTAGCTCCTATTTTAATAAAGAGCACGATTCTCCCAAAACCCGAGTACTTGTTAAACAAATTTCTTCACTCAAATATATAGTTGTCAATACAGAAGAAGATGCTCTTTTATTAGAAAATAACCTGATAAAAAAATATCAACCTCGTTATAATGCACTACTAAAAGACGACAAAACCTATCCGAGTATTTGTATTAAAAAAGAAAGATTTCCGCGCATTTTCAAAACACGAAATTTGGTAAAAGACGGCTCAGAATATTTCGGCCCATATAGTTCAGTTTATATGGCAAACACTTTTTTAGAAATTATACGCGAAATCTATCAAATACGCACCTGCAATTTGCCCTTAACAAAAGAAAATATTCGCTCCCGAAAATTTAAAGTTTGCTTGCAATACCATATAAAAAATTGTAAAGGTCCTTGCGAAAATTTGCAAACGGAAGATGATTACATGCAAACTATACAAGAAGTGCGTGAATTAATTAAAGGAAATGTGCAAAGCATTAGTGATTATTTACTGCTAGAAATGAAAAAAATGGCAGCCGAATATCGCTTTGAAGAAGCACAACGAATGAAAGAAAAATATGAACTCATCGAAAAATTCAAGCAAAAATCGGTCGTAGTTAATCAAACTTTAAGCGATATTGATGTGTTTTCTTTTTCCGAAGACGAAAATGCTGCTTACATAAATATCCTCCGAATTGTAAAAGGAGCCATCGTTCAAGGATTCACAATTGAATACAAAAAGAAATTAGATGAATCAAAAGAAGATTTATTGAGCATGGCCATTATTGAACTACGGCAACGGTTAAAAAGTGATTCAAAAGAAATATTGGTTCCGTTCAAATTGGATTTAGAGCTTTCATCGGCAAAAATTAGTGTTCCGCAACGTGGCGACAAACTAAAATTATTGGAACTTTCGCTTCAAAATGTACGACAATATAAACTCGATAAATTAAAACAACAAGAAAGATTAAATCCGGATCAACGAATGATTCGCATTCTTTCTTCCCTACAAAAAAACTTGCAACTAAAAGAATTGCCCCTTCATATTGAATGTTTTGATAATTCTAATATTTCGGGCTCCGATGCTGTAGCTGCTTGTGTAGTTTTTAAAAAAGCAAAACCTGCCAAAAAAGAATACCGAAAATATACTATTAAAACAGTAGTGGGTCCGGATGATTATGAATCTTTACGTGAAGTTGTTAGGAGAAGATACCGCCGGATACTGGATGAAGCAACTCCCCTACCCAATCTAATTATTGCCGATGGTGGTGTTGGACATATGGAAGCCATACGTCAAGTTCTACAAGATGAATTAAAATTAACTATACCCATTGCGGGTCTTGCAAAAGATAATCGACATAAAACAAATGAATTATTGATTGGGTTTCCACCCAAAATAATTGGAATGAAGGCAACAGATGAATTGTATAAATTTTTAGCAAGCATTCAAGAAGAAGTTCATCGCTTTGCCATAACTTTCCATCGTGAAAAAAGAAGTAAATCACAAATTCGTTCAGAATTAGATGAAATAAAAGGAATAGGCGAAAAAAGTAAAAATGAGCTTTTAAAACAGTTTAAAAGTGTAAAACGCATTAGAATGGCAACATTGGATGAGTTAATAAAAATTGCCGGAAAATCAAGAGCATCAACAATTTATAGCCATTTTAACGACAACTTAACTCGCTGAGAATTGCATAAAATATTTTTTATATGCAATTATGTGCAATTTTTCAACTCTCAAACAATTAAAATACAAAAATGCGTAGCGTAATACAACGAGTAAAATATGCATCAGTTAAAGTTGACGAAAAAATTGTTTCTAAAATAGAAATTGGTTTGTTAGTTTTAATTGGAATTGAAGATAACGATACAAATGATGATATTGAATACCTTTGTTCTAAAATAGCTCAACTTAGAATTTTTAACGACGAAAATGAAATAATGAACAAATCGGTAATCGATATAGAAGGAAATATTTTAGTTGTTAGTCAATTCACTTTACATGCTTCCACTAAAAAAGGAAATCGCCCCTCATATATTAAAGCATCAAAACCTGACTTTGCTATTCCTATGTACGAAAAGTTTTGCACAGCCTTAGAAAAGAAAATTGGGAAGAAAATTGGAGCCGGTATATTTGGTGCAGATATGAAAGTAGAACTCCTAAATGATGGTCCGGTTACAATTATTATTGATTCGAAAAATAAAGACTTTTAAAAAATGACAATACAAGAAGCTCAAAAGCAAGTAGACAGTTGGATAAAACAATATGGCGTTCGGTATTTCAATGAGCTTACCAACATGGCTATATTAACAGAAGAAGTTGGCGAAGTAGCTCGTATTATTGCTCGTAAATACGGCGAACAATCATTTAAAGACACAGAATTGAATAAAAACCTGAGTGATGAGATAGCAGATGTGCTTTGGGTGCTTATATGCCTAGCTAACCAAACAGGCGTAAACTTAACAGACGCATTTGAAAAAAATTTACAAAAGAAAACAACCAGAGATAAAATAAGACATATAACAAATAATAAACTTACAGACAATGAGTTCAACGGATGATTTTTTTAAAGGATACAAAACAAAAATTACAGATGCAGAAGTAAAAGAAGCGGTAGCTAAAATCATTACTACCAAAACTGCAGAGAATAAAACAAAAGCAGTTTACAAAACCATTTTCAACTGTATTGATTTAACTTCATTAAACCATACCGACAGCGAAGAATCAATAAAAAAAATGATTCAAAAAGTAAACGACTTCAATAAAAAATATATAGATATTGCTCCTATTGCTGCTATTTGTGTATATCCGTCTATGATAAATACGGTAAAAGAAAACTTAAATATTCCAGTTCCTATTGCTGCTGTTTCGGGAGGATTTCCTTCATCGCAAACATTTATTGAAATAAAAATAGCCGAAACCGGACTTTGTGTTTTAGAAGGAGCTACAGAAATAGATACAGTAATTTCCGTTGGAAAATTTTTGTCGGGAAATTTAGAAACAGTAAAAGAAGAGCTTATTGAAACAAAAGCTGCTTGTAAAAATGCTCATTTAAAAGTAATTTTAGAAACAGGATCGTTACAAACAAGTGAAAATATTAAAAAAGCTGCAATACTAGCAATGCGTTGTGGAGCCGATTTTATTAAAACTTCTACCGGTAAAACAGAACCTGCTGCTACATTAGAAGCTGCCTATGTAATGTGTGAAACTATAAAAGAATTTCATACAAAAACAGGAGAAAAAGTAGGTTTTAAAGCAGCAGGAGGTATTGTTACAACCGAAGATGCAGTAAATTATTACACTATAGTAAAAAACATACTTGGTAATGATTGGTTAAATAACCAATTATTTAGAATTGGAGCCAGCCGATTAGCTAATAATTTATTAACTGCAATTACTGATAAAAACGAAAACTATTTTTAAAACCAATTTATGTTTCATAATAGTGTATAAGGATGTTAATAAGTTGTTATAAGTTAGTAATACATTTTAAAAACTTTTTCTTGCATATTTTGTTTTAAAAATTAGAAAACTTGTTTCACAAACTGCCAAAAAAGTTAGCTAGTATTTTACATACATTTTTAAGCGTTGTTTCTAACAAAAAACTACTTTATAAACATACATTTTTATTAACCTTACTTAATTATAACAGTTTGTTAATAAAATTATATTATAATGAATATCAATTCATTATATAAATTTATAGTGTTAATTAAATAGGGGTAGATTCTGATAATTAATTTTATCAAGTATATTGAATAAAACTTTTCAGACATATTAACACTCTATTATTATAATCATATTACTTTTTTATAAAATTTAAATTAAATATAAATACTAATGTATAAATCAAATTTGTTAACAAAGGGATTTATTGATGAAAAAATTTCTTCTGAAATAAATATTATAGAAGAAATTAAAACGCTTTGTATTGAAAAAAATGCCGTAATAATGGCACATTATTATCAACCTAATGAAATACAAGATATTGCACATTTTATAGGCGATAGTTTAGCGTTAGCACAACAAGCTCAAAAAACTAATTCCGATATAATAGTTGTTTGTGGCGTACATTTTATGGGTGAAACAGCAAAAATATTATGTCCTAATAAAAAAGTATTAGTGCCCGATTTAAATGCAGGATGTTCGTTGGCAGATAGTTGTCCGGTAGATAAATTTGAAGAGTTTATTAAACAATATCCAGATTATACAGTAATATCTTATGTAAATACAACTGCTGCTGTGAAAGCATTAACAGATGTGTGTGTAACGTCTACTAATGCAAAAAAAATAGTAGCTCAATTTCCACAAGAAGCTAAATTAATTTTTGGACCGGATAGAAATTTAGGCGATTATATAAACAGTACAACCGGTAAAAACATGCTTTTATGGGATGGTGCTTGCCATGTACACGAACAATTTTCGTTGGAAAAAATTGTGGAATTAAAAAAACATTATCCAAATGCGTTATTATTAGCACATCCTGAATGTAAAAAACCTGTTTTACTATTGGCTGATTTTATAGGAAGCACTCAAGCTTTACTTAATTTTGCAACCCAAAGTGATACAACTCAATTTATAATAGCAACTGAGAGTGGAATAATACACGAAATGTGTAAAAAGAACCCCTCTAAAGAGTTTATTCCTGCTCCACCCCTCGATAGTACTTGTGCTTGTAATGAGTGTAATTTTATGCGCTTAAATACATTGGAAAAATTATATAATTGTTTAAAATTTGAATTACCTGAAATTTTAATTGAAGAAGGATTAAGGAAGAAAGCGGAGAAGAGTATTTTGAGAATGTTGGAGATGTCATAAAATTAATTTCAGGATATAGCTTTATATTTATTTTTTTTATTCAGGATATAGCCTTATATTTGTAAAATTAATTTCAGGATATAGCCTTATGGATATATATAAACAAAGACTAATAATAGAACAAGCTGATAAAAAATTAGCTGTTTTTACATCTTTAAATCCGGTAACTATACCGGATAAAGGATGGATACACACTATTCGTACAGCTTTGAAAATGTCATTAAGACAACTGGGGAAGCGATTAAAAATGTCACCTCAAAGTGTAAACGAAATTGAAGAACGAGAAAGTAACGGCTCAATTACTTTAAAATCTTTGAAAGATGCAGGGGCTGCGTTAGATATGCAATTAGTATATGGATTTATCCCCAAAGAAAAAAGTTTGGAAGAAATGATAGAAAAACGAGCATATGAAATAGCCCGCGATATTGTTCTTCGAACATCCAATACCATGCAATTGGAGGAGCAACAAAACTCAAAAAAACGAATAGATAAGGCAATTGAACAAAGAGCAGAAGAAATAAAATTAAAAATGCCTAAATATTTATGGGATTAGAGATAGATTATATTGACGGACAAACACCTTTTGATGAAGATGAAAAAGAAGGGCTATTGATAAAGTCAATTACTACAAGAGGGGAGTTAGATGAGTTTGAACAATTAAATATCGAGAAAGCCATCCAATGGACTTTAGGGAAAAAATGGGTGAAAGAATATATTTTATCTGAAAAATTTGTAAGAGAACTTCATCGTAAAATGTATGGTGATGTTTGGTCTTGGGCGGGGCAGTTTAGAAAAACGAATAAAAATATTGGCGTAGATAAAATTCAAATAGGAACTTCTTTAAAACAACTTCTGGATGATTGTTTATATTGGATTGAAAATGAAACATATCAAGATGAAGAAATTGCTATTAGGTTTAAACACAGAATTGTAAACATACATTGTTTTCCAAATGGCAATGGTCGGCATTCTCGACTTATTGCCGATATAATTATAAGCAAACTGTTTGATAAGCCGGTTTTTACTTGGAATAGAAAAACATTAAGCAAAAAATCTGAAGCAAGATCGAATTATTTAAATGCCATCAGAACCGCAGACAAAGGAAACATTGGTCCATTGTTGGAGTTTTCAAAATCATAAAGAAGGCGAAAAATAATATTAGAAGGATGTTGGGAATGAGTTAACCAGTAAATTAATATTTTAGTTATATGTCAAACATTTATTATAAAAGAATCAATTCTCAAACTTCTGTTGAAGAAATTCAAAAACTATCCAAGGAATTACTAACCACACTCATTGAAAAAGAAAATATTACTCTCCAAAAAACGATACCTTTAAAGGTACATTTTGGAGAAAAGGGAAATACCACCTTTATTAAGTCGGCCAATTATTTAGGAATAATTGATTTTTTAAAGGAACGTGCTATTGCATCTTCTTATATGGAAACCAGCGTATTATATGGTGGTCAGCGTTTTAAGTCGGATGTACATTTACAAACAGCCTTGGCACATGGTTTTAATCAATTGCCTATTATTTTTGCTGATGGCGAACAGGGAGAAGAATATGTAGAAGTAAGTATTAATCAAAAGCATTTTAAAAGCTGTAAAATAGGTAGTAAATTTTTAGATTATCAACAATTAATTGTTATTTCTCATTTTAAAGGTCATCAATTGGCAGGTTTTGGTGGAGCCATCAAACAATTATCCATGGGGCATGCTTCAAAAGGAGGTAAGTTAGCTATGCATATGGGTATAAAACCACATATTATTAACCGTAAATGTGTTCAGTGTTATGCTTGCCAAAAGCGTTGTAACGAAGCGGCAATAACAATAGGTAAAAAATCTTTTATTGATCATGATAAATGTGTAGGTTGTGGAGCTTGTGTGTCTGCTTGTCCGGAAAAAGCAATAAGTATTTTTACTCTTGAGGGCATTGTTAATGGACTTTTAAAAGGAAACGATTTTAGAGAAAAAATAGTAGAATATGCTTATGCAGCTTAATTACAAAAATCCAATATATATATCAATTTTGCTATGAATATAACGAAAGGCTGTGATTGTGAACCTAAAAAAATGAAACCTATTATGGAAGATGTAGGTATTTTTGTTTCAACCGACCCTGTAGCTATAGATAAAGCTTGTTATGATATGATAAAAGCAAAAGGAAAAACATTTAAAGGCCTTAAACAATTAGCTTATGCCGAAAAAATAGGATTAGGCTCTCAACAATATGTTTTGATAGAAGAGTAAGTATTTTTAAATAAATTGTTAAAATAAATCACTCAACTTAATGTGTAAATTTCCATTCATTTTTCCGGAAACAATTAACACATCTTTATTAATAGTAATTGTATCAAAAATTACATTGTTTACTTGTCCTTTAAGAAATATTCCTTTTTGAATTTGATAATTTTTTAATAAGTTATTACTCGAAGTTAACATGTTTGTAATTTCATTTGTTAATGAAATACGTAACTTTGGCTCAATCGTTTTTAAAAAGTTTTTGTGCAATAACCAATTAGCTGATTTTATGAGAGCATTTCTTGTACTTACATCAAAATCGAAATCGGTAATGCTTAATAGTTTAGTTTGGTTATCGAAAGCTAATTTTCCTACACAATAAATTGTTCCGTTTGCCGAACCGGACACTTTTGTTTCAACCACTAATAAGCCATTTTCACCACCAAAAATGTTAAGACTATTGATAATTATTTTCTTTTTTCCTTCCGAAAATTCTTTTCCAACTAATTCTTTTGAAGCTATTTCGGTAATTTTTTGATGAGAAATTTGAACATTAGTGCTAATTGTAAAATTTGGCGTAAGTTTATTTACGGTTTTATAATTAGGCAAGGTTGTTTTAATAGAATTTTGATTAGGAGTAGGACCTACAGTTGTTTCTATAAACGTATTCATTCCTAAATTAAAATGAAGTTTATTGCCATTACCAACTATGGGGGTAGAATATATTTCTATAGGTTCAATGGTTATTGAAACATTATAATCGTTATTCACTACTATAGGGTCTTGAATTTTACTCCAGGTATCGGTCATAGTTTTTTTAATATCACTTTTTTCGGCAATAGCTTTATCAATGCTATGACTTATTTTATTTTTAAAAGCCTTAAGTGCAATGTCGGCAATGTGGGTAATGGGTAAATTATACCCCGCTACATTTACGTTTGGTTTTTCGATCCAATTATAATTTAAAAGACTAGTGCTGGTAGTAATTTTCCATTCTTTTTCTAAGTTAAAGGTAGAGCTTAAATTTACGTTGATTGCTCCGTTTGCTTCTGCATATTGTTCTAAGTTAATTCCAAAAACTTCTTTTTTATAGCCGGTTTTCACCCATATTTTTAAAGGAACGGTGTAGTTAATTTTATTTCCAACAACGGAAAAATGAAAATCTTGTGTTTTCCATATTTTTATTAATAAATTATCATCAGCTAGGTTGTTGTCTTCATAAATAAGGCCTTTTAAAGAGTTATTTAAACTTTTTTCTAACGAAGGTATATCCAAATCAATGCTTAATCCAATGGTTGAAAGTGTTTTTTCTACTTTTGGAGCGATATATGTTTCTTTAGGTCGATTCGCATTAAATTGTGTTTTGCATGAAAATAGCGAGATTGCCAACACACTAAAAACTACTATTTTTAATTTCATATTCTTTATTTTAATTTTTTATTACTGTGAGTCATTTACCAGTGCCGCATCCACCCACTTAAATAACTTATCATTCCGGCGGATACGTTCCGTTACAGCAATCGAAATGGTATCGCCTTTTTTTGCCATAGGAGAGGGGATAGTATCTACACGAATTTCGTTTAATGTTGCTTCGTAAGCTCCGGTAGTTGGACCTGTAATTAAAATATCATCGCCTACTTTAACATCGTAGGTTTCAATAAGAAATTCTGCTACGCCCGATTTTACAAAGTAGTTGGTACATTTGCCCACATACACTTTTTTTACTGTTGCTTCGGAACCGTATTTTGGACTCCATTCGCCTAGTTTTTGTCCTAGGTAATAACCATTCCAAAAACCGCGGTTAAAAACACGGGATAATCGCATATCCCAATTAGCAATTTTTTCTTCACTGTAACTACCATCACAATAAGACTCTATGGCTTCGCGGTAACAAGAAACTACTGTTTTAACGTATTCGGCAGCACGTGCACGACCTTCTATTTTAAATACACGCACACCGGAATCAATCATTTTATTGATAAAATGGATGGTTTTTAAATCTTTCGGTGACATGATATATTCATTGTCAACTTCCAATTCCATGTCAGATTCTTTGTCTTTAACTAAATATGGGCGGCGACAAATTTGCAAACATGCTCCTCGGTTGGCTGAGTAGTTTTTTTCGTGCAAGCTTAAGTAACATTTTCCGGAAACAGCCATGCACAAAGCGCCGTGGCAAAACATTTCGATACGAATAAGTTTGCCATTAGGGCCTTTAATATTTTGCGCCACTATTTCTTTGTAAATTTCGGCTACTTGTTCCATGTTCAGTTCGCGTGCCAACACTACTACATCAGCAAATTGAGCATAAAATTTCAAGGATTCTACGTTGGCAATATTTAATTGGGTAGAAAGATGCACTTCTACACTTTTGGATCGAGCGTACATCATTACCGCCACATCGGCTGCAATAATGGCAGATACTGCCGCTTCTTTGGCCACATCAACAATCTTATACAACAAAGAAATATCGGTGTCATAAATTACCGTGTTGATAGTGAGGTAGCTTTTAACACCGGCTTCGTTGCAGGTACGTACAATTTCTTTTAAATCTTTGGTGGTAAAATTATTGGAAGAACGCGATCGCATATTGAGGTTCTCGATACCAAAGTACACTGAGTTTGCTCCGGCTTTGATAGCGGCAGTTAGGCTTTCCCATGAACCGGCGGGAGCCATTATTTCGAGTTCGTTTTGTTTCATAATAAATTCTAAGAAGAAATGCAAAATTACATGCTTTCATTGAAATTCTCTCTAAATAACAGAAAAACAAGTTATTTTTGTAATCCTTTAACGCTACTAAATGAAAATTGGCAATATTCGTTTCGACAAATATCCCTTGTTCCTTGCTCCTATGGAGGATGTGACCGATCCTGCTTTTCGGATGCTTTGTAAAAAGTTTGGGGCAGATATGGTGTACACCGAATTTGTGTCGGCAGATGCATTAATTCGTAGTATAGCACGCACTTCACAAAAACTAACTATTTACGAAGATGAACGTCCGGTAGCCATACAAATTTATGGTCGAGAAGCTGATGCTGTAGCCGAAGCGGCAAAAATTGCCGAAACAGCTAGGCCTGAGATTATCGACCTCAACTTTGGTTGTCCGGTAAAAAAAGTTGCCGGAAAAGGAGCCGGAGCCGGACTTTTACGTGATATTCCTAAAATGATTGAGATTACCTCTGCTGTTGTAAAAGCAGTGAATCTTCCGGTAACCGTAAAAACTCGTTTGGGTTGGGATGATGATAGTAAAGTGATTGTAGATTTAGCGGAAAGACTGCAAGATTGCGGCATTGCTGCTTTAACAATTCATGGTCGTACACGAGCGCAAATGTATAAAGGAGAGGCCGATTGGACCTTGATTGGCGAAGTGAAAAACAATCCGCGCATGCATATTCCCATCATTGGCAATGGTGATGTAACAACACCCGAAAGGGCCAAAGAATGTTTTGATAAATATGGCGTAGATGCCGTGATGGTTGGCAGGGCTTCGATAGGCAAGCCTTGGGTTTTTAAGGAAATGAGTCATTATTTAAAAACAGGAGAACATATGCAGCCGCTTTCGTTTGATGAACAAATGGCGTATGTAAAACAACAGGTTTTAAACAGCATCGATTGGTTAGATGAGCGCAGAGGAATATTGCATTCCCGTCGCCATTTGGCAAATACGCCTCTTTTTAAAGGCATACCAAATTTTAAGGAAACACGCATAGCTATGCTTCGTGCTGCAACTTTGGAAGAATTATTTGGGATAATGGATGGAGTACGATTTAATGATTAACTAATTTGTTGCAGAGTCGAAGCTTCGTTCATAAATAGCTAATCATTTTTTCAATATATTGTTCGTTACAACACTTCCGGCAATCCTTGTAAAAAGCAATATGTATTTTAGCATATCCATAATTAATGGATTAGCATAATGTACAAAGAAAACACTTTCCAGTGGAAAGTGTTTTCTTTGTTTTAGGTTTTGTAGAATATTTTTTTGGTGTTTTTTGGGTGGAATTTCAATGCGCCACCAACCAATTATCCCCAACACCCACATCCACTTTCAAAGGAACACGCAGCTCAATGGCGTTTTCCATTTCTTCGGTAACGATTTTTTTCATCGCATCTAGCTCGCTGTTAAGCACATTGAAGTTTAACTCATCATGCACTTGGAGCACGAGGGTAGATTTTACGCCTTCTTGTAGCATGCGGCGGTGGATATTTACCATGGCAATTTTGATGATATCGGCAGCAGTGCCTTGGATAGGGGCATTGATGGCATTGCGCTCAGCATAACCACGCACTACAGCGTTGTGTGAATTAATATCTGCAAGGTAGCGTTTGCGTCCTAAAAGGGTTTCTACCCAGCCGTTTTTGCGAGCAGTTACGATGCTTTGATCCATGTACTCTTTCACTTTTGGATAGGTGGCAAAATAGCCCTCGATAAGGTCTTTGGCTTCGGCACGTGGAATGGCTAAGCGTTCGGATAGTCCAAAAACCGAGATGCCGTATATTATTCCGAAGTTAGCGGTTTTAGCTTTTCGGCGCATATCTCCGGTCACTTCGTCTATAGGAATATGGTAGATTTTAGCTGCTGTAGCCGTATGGATATCGTGCCCGGAAAGGAAGGCTTCTATCATGTTTGGATCCTGACTTAAATGCGCCATAATGCGCAACTCAATTTGCGAATAGTCGGCAGAGAGGAACACGCAATTTGGTTCCGCAATAAAGGCTTTGCGTATTTCACGTCCTTGCTCGTCGCGAATGGGGATGTTTTGTAAGTTAGGGTTGGTAGAACTTAAGCGTCCGGTGGAGGTAACGGTTTGATTGAAAGAGGTATGCACCTTTCCTGTTTTTTTATGAATAAGCGCCGGTAAGGCATCAATGTAAGTGCTCAATAATTTTTTTAGTCCGCGGTAATCCAATATTTTATCCACAATTGGGTGCTTTCCGCGTAGGTTTTCTAACACTTCTTCGTTGGTGGAATACTGTCCGGTTTTGGTTTTTTTGGCTTTTTCCACCACTTTCAGTCGGTCAAAAAGCACTTCACCTACTTGCTTAGGTGAGGTTACATTAAATTCAAATCCGGCTAGTTGATACACTTCTTTTTCAATCTTGTTCATCTCAGCGGTAAGTATTTCCGACGATTGCTTCAAGGCAAAATCATCAATTAATACGCCTGTTTTTTCCATGGCGGCCAAGACCTGCATAAGCGGCATTTCAATATCGTAAAGCAGGTGTTCAATTTTATTTTCGGCAATTTCTTTTTCTAAGATTTGTTTTAATTGAAAGGTAATATCAGCGTCTTCAGCGGCATATTCGGTAATTTTATCTAAGTCGACAGAGCGCATATTCAACTGGTTTTTACCTTTGGCGCCAATCAGTTCTTCGATGTGGATAGTGCAGTAATTTAGGTAAATATCGGCTAAGTAATCCATGCCGTGGCGCAGTTCCGGTTGAAGCAGGTAATGGGCAATCATGGTATCAAATAACTTTCCTTTTATTTCTACGTTGTAATTGCTCAAAACCAGGATATCGTACTTCATATTTTGTCCAATTTTTTGTATGCTTTCGCTACTGAAGAAAGGTTTGAATTCATCAACAATGGCTTGTGCTTCTGTTTGATTGGCAGGCAAAGGCACATAAAAAGCGTTGCTTTTTCCCCAGCAAAAAGACATACCTACCAATTCAATATCAAATACATTTAAGCCGGTAGTTTCTGTATCAAAGCAAACCGATGTTTGCGCCATCAATTGCGCCATCAATTCGGCTCGTTTTTCTTTCGTTTCCATCGGTAAATAGGAGTGAGGGGTGGTGCTTGCATTAGCCAAATGGCTGTAGGCAGAAGCGACTACTTCAATTTCTTGTGTTTTGGGATTTACATCTCCAAAAAGGGAGGTTTGTTGGGTGTCAACTTTTTTAGAAGGAGCTGTTGTTTTATTCTCTCCTTGTGATGGAGCGCCTCCAAAACGATTGAGCATATTGCGGAACTCTAAGTCGACAAAAAGGGCTTTTAATTTTTCTTCGTTGGGTTTTTCAAGTTTCAATTTTTCTTCTTCCAACTCAATGGGTACATCAATTTTGATGGTGGCTAAAAAGCGAGAAAACTCAATCTGCTCCTTGTTATTTTCTATCTTGTCTTTTAAAGTACCTTTGAGTTTATCGGTGTTTTTCAGGATGTTTTCAATGCTACCAAATTCTTTCAATAACTTGGTGGCAGCAACCGGACCTACACCCGGACACCCGGGTATATTATCCGACGAATCGCCCACTAACCCTAAGTAATCAATCACCTGCATGGTGTTTTCTAAATCGAATTTTTTCTTGATTTCTTCGACGCCCATCACTTCAAAATCGTTGCCCCCAAATTTTGGTTTGTACATAAAACAATGCTCGTTAACCAGTTGTCCGTAATCTTTATCGGGCGTCATCATATATACTTTAAAGCCCGAATTTGATGCTTTTGTTGCCAAGGTGCCAATCACATCATCGGCTTCAAATCCTTGCACTTGCAGCACAGGGATGTTATAGGCTTCGATAATATCTTTGATTATAGGTACTGCTTTGCGAATATCTTCAGGCGTTTCCTCGCGTTGTGCTTTGTATTGGGGGAACATTTCATGGCGAAAGGTGGGTCCGCTAGGGTCGAAGGCTACGGCGATATGCGTTGGATTTTCGCGTTTCAACACATCTTCCAAGGTATTTACAAACCCGAAAATGGCGGAAGTATTCAAGCCTTTGGAGTTAATGCGCGGGTTTTTTATAAAAGCATAATAAGCTCTGTAAATCAGTGCGTAGGCATCGAGGAGGAAAAGTTTTTTCATCCGAATAAAGTGTTATTAAGGTTGGATGGAGCTCATTTTGAAAAATAGTTCATTGGTAGTAGCGTTATTTCAAAATCAGACCTGCATCTAGTTTGTTATATTTCTGTAAAAGTATTAAAATTTGTGCTTGTATAAGCAATAATATGCCTATTTCTATTAGTAAAATGTTATTTTTGTACTCCTAAATTTTGGGTTAATGACTGATACGCAAAAAATAAAAAACCTCATTGCAGTAGAATTTGCCAAATTTGAAGAGTTGTATGCGGCTTCATTTAGTACAGAAAATAGCCTTTTGCAAAAGGTATACGCTCATGTATTGCAAACAAAAGGGAAGCAAATTCGTCCCATGCTTACACTTTTAGCCGCTAAACTTTGTGGTTCGGTGAGTCCGGCAACGTATTTTGCAGCCATTACTTTAGAGTTATTGCACACGGCTAGTTTGATTCATGATGATGTTGTAGATGAGACCTTGCAACGACGTGGAGCTTCATCTGTTAATGGCGCATTCAATAATAAAGTAGCTGTTTTGTCGGGTGATTATTTGTTGTCGCAAGCATTTAATTATGCGGCTAAATTTGACGACCATCGTTTGGTTGATGCCTTTACTATTTTGGGGAAATCGTTAACCGAAGGAGAATTACTTCAACTTCAAAATTTTAATAACCCTCAGTTTGACGAAGATGGTTATTTGGAAATAATAAAGAAGAAAACAGCAATTTTATTCTCTACTTGTATGTATGCCGGTGCTGTATCGTCTAGTTTAGCCACCAACGAACAAATAGAAAAATTGCGGTTATTTGGCGAATATTTGGGACTTTGTTTTCAAATTAAAGATGATATTTTCGATTATACTGATAGTAAAGAAATAGGGAAACCAACAGCGAACGATATCCGCGAAAAGAAAATGACTTTGCCTTTGATTTATGCTTATAATCACACAACTTCCGAAGAAAAAACAATTGCCGATAACTATTTAAAAGAAAATGAGTTAACACAAGAAGCTATCGATTTCTTTATTAACCTTGCTTACAAAAAAGGAGGTATTGAATATGCCGAATACCGTATGCAAGATTTTCGTTTAAAAGCTATTGATTTATTAACGGATTTTAGAAATAAAGAAATTTTAGACGCATTAATTGCTACGATTGATTATGTGGTTAATCGAGAAAAATAAAATTCGTTGATCAAAGAGAGATATTGATGGAATTGAACAAGTACAATTGTTTTTTTAACTTTGCCTTTTTAGAAAACAAATAAAAACATCATACTATTATGAACAAAAAAGCTTTATTAATTATTTGCGATGGATGGGGCTTGGGTAACCATACCAAATCGGATGTAATTTCGATGACTCCAACGCCTTACTGGGATTATTTGTTGGCCAATTATCCTCATTCGCAATTACAAGCATCGGGAGAAAACGTAGGTTTGCCCGACGGACAAATGGGCAACTCAGAAGTGGGGCACCTTAATATTGGTGCCGGACGTATTTTGTACCAAGATTTGGTAAAAATCAATTTGGCTTGCCGTGACAACAGCATCCTTCAAAATCCTGAAATTAAAAAAGCATATAGCTATGCAAAAAATAATAATAAAAGCATTCACTTTTTAGGTTTGGTTTCGGATGGTGGTGTGCACAGCTCGTTGGAGCATCTTTTTAAATTGACTGAAATTTCGAAAGAATATGGCATCGATAAATCCTACGTTCATTGCTTTATGGATGGGCGTGATACCGACCCACGAAGTGGAAAAGCCTTTATTGAGCAATTAGAAAACCACTTAACAAAAACAGGGGGTAAAATTGCTTCTATCATAGGGAGATATTATGCGATGGATCGTGATAAGCGATGGGATAGGGTAAAACAAGCGTATGATTTGATGGTCCATGGCGTGGGAACTCCGGTTACGGATACCGTAAAAGCCATTGCCGATTCGTATGCTGCAGAATTGACCGATGAATTTATTAAACCAATTGTGCAGGTAGATGCAGCCGGAAATCCGGTGGGTAAAATTGAAGAAGGGGATGTGGTCTTGTTTTTCAACTATCGTAACGATCGGGCTAAAGAGCTTACCGTAGTGCTTTCGCAAAAAGACATGCCGGAAGAAGGAATGAAAACTATTCCAAATTTACAGTACTTTACTATGACTCCTTACGATCCGAATTACAAAAACGTAAACATTATTTTTGATAAAGACAATGTGCAAAATACCTTGGGCGAATACTTATCGAGCTTAGGTAAAAAACAATTACACATTGCCGAAACAGAAAAATATGCGCACGTAACCTTCTTCTTTAATGGTGGCCGTGAGGCTGAGTTTGATGGTGAAGAACGTATTCTGATTCCTTCTCCGAAAGTAGCAACCTACGATTTGCAACCGGAGATGAGTGCTTACGGCGTTAAAGATGCTTTGGTGGCTGAAATTAACAAACAAAAGTTCGATTTCATCGTGGTGAATTATGCCAATGGAGATATGGTTGGACACACCGGAATTTACGAAGCTATTCAAAAAGCAGTAGTTGCAGTAGATGCTTGTTTAAAAGACACCGTTGAGGCCGCCAAAGCCAACGCCTACGAGGTGATTATCATTGCTGACCATGGCAATGCCGATAATGCGGTTAATGAAGATGGTTCTCCTAATACGGCGCATTCCTTAAATCCGGTTCCTTTTGTTTACATCAGTGAGAACAAAGATGTAACACTTGAAAATGGCGTATTAGCAGATGTGGCGCCTTCGTTATGTAAAATTATGGGAATTAAGCAACCTAAAGAAATGACCGGAAAGAATCTTATCAACTAAAATTGGTATACAAACAGATAGTTTGATAAAAAACAACGCTTTGTTCGTTAAAGAACAAAGCGTTTGTTTTTTTAGTATAATAGCCTATCATAGGGCATTATATTTTAAGTTTTCTATTATATTAATGTGTAAATTTAAAAATAAGCCGTTAAAAATTTGGAAGTAAGGCGCTTGTTTTTGTTATTTTGCACGCAATTTTATTGCTTTTATCAAACTAAAATGCCGATTATGTCAAAAAATCTAGTTATTGTAGAGTCGCCTGCCAAAGCAAAAACGATAGAAAAATTTTTAGGAAAAGATTTTCATGTATTGTCAAGTTTTGGGCATATACGAGATTTGGCCGAAAAGGGTTTTGGTATTGATTTCGAAAATAATTACCAACCACAATATGAAGTCCCCAAAGACAAACAAAAATTGGTTGGCGACCTTAAAAAAGCAGCAAAAGAATCGGAAATAGTTTGGTTGGCATCTGATGAAGACCGCGAAGGAGAAGCTATTTCTTGGCATTTGTTTGAAGTGCTCGGATTAACTAAAGAAAGAACAAAACGTATTGTTTTTCATGAAATCACCAAAAACGCTATTTTAGAAGCGATCGAAAATCCTCGCGAAATAGACATAAACTTAGTAGATGCGCAACAAGCACGAAGAGTTCTGGATAGAATTGTTGGTTTTGAATTATCTCCCGTATTATGGCGTAAAATTAAACCCTCACTTTCGGCAGGAAGGGTTCAATCGGTTGCCGTAAGGTTAATTGTTGATAGAGAGCGTGAAATACAAAAGTTTAGTTCAGAAGCATCCTATAGGGTAACGGCTGTTTTTTTGGTAACTGATAAAAATGGCAAACCGGTAGAATTAAAAGCGGAACTTCAAAATAGAATTAAAACAAAAGACCAAGCGCTTCAATTTTTAGAAAAATGCAAAAATGCACAATTTCAAATTGAAAATATTGTAACTCGTCCGGCAAAAAAATCGCCAGCACCACCTTTTACAACATCTACTTTACAACAAGAAGCCGCTCGTAAGTTAGGCTATTCGGTTTCTCAAACAATGATTATAGCGCAAAAATTGTATGAGGCCGGACTAATTACGTATATGCGTACCGATTCGGTAAACCTATCTAGTTTGGCTTTAAATACCGCCAAAGCCGAGATTACAAGTATGGCCGGCGAAAAATATGTTCATGTGCGTCAGTTTCATACAAAAAGCAAAGGGGCACAAGAAGCGCACGAAGCTATTCGACCTTCTTATATGAATCAACACGAAATTAATGGAACCAATCAAGAAAAACGCTTGTACGAATTGATTTGGAAAAGAACTATTGCTTCACAAATGGCTGATGCCGAACTCGAAAAAACCACGGCCACTATAAATATATCAACCACAACCGAAAAATTTATTGCAAACGGAGAAGTGTTAACCTTCGACGGATTTTTACGCGTGTATATGGAGTCGACCGACGATGAAGGCGAGCAAGAAAATAGTACAATGCTGCCTCCGTTAAAAGTAAATGATAACTTAAATATACAAACTATTGTGGCGCAAGAGCGGTTTACTCAAAAACCTCCTCGTTATGCAGAAGCAAGTTTGGTGCGTAAGTTAGAAGAGCTTGGTATAGGTCGCCCATCAACGTATGCCCCCACTATATCTACTATTCAAAATAGGGGATATGTAGAAAAAGGAGATCGTGAAGGAGAGTTGCGTACTTTTACAACACTTACTTTAAAAGGCGATGTAATCAATGATGCCGAAAAACAAGAGACTTTTGGTTCGGAAAAGGCAAAACTTTTTCCAACAGATATTGGTATTGTGGTAACCGATTTTTTAAATGAGTATTTCCCAAACATCATGGATTATAATTTCACGGCAAATGTTGAAAAAGAATTTGACAACATTGCCGAAGGTGAAACAAAATGGACCAAAACAATTGATACGTTTTACAAGCAGTTTCATCCGGTAGTTGAGGCTTCAAAAGCACGTTCCGACCATAAAGTGGGCGAACATATTTTAGGCACCGACCCAAAAACAGGACGCCAAGTTTCTGTTAAAATTGGGCGTTTTGGTCCCGTGGCTCAAATAGGTATTGCCGATGAGGAAGAAAAACCACTTTTTGCTTCCTTGCTTAAAAATCAAAGCATGGAAACAATTACTCTGGAAGAAGTGTTAGAGTTGTTTAAATTACCTCGCATTGTAGGTAAATTTGAAGACAAAGAAATGAGCGTTGCTATAGGTCGTTTTGGCCCTTATATCAAACACGACAATAAGTTTATTTCGTTGCCAAAAGAAGAAGACCCAATGACTATTACCGCCGAAACAGCCATAGCACTTATTCAAAAAAAGCGACAAGATGATGCCAATAAAGTGATAAAAGTTTTTCCTGAAGATACAGAATTGGGGCTTTTAAACGGTCGTTTTGGGCCATATATTTCGTATAAAAAGAAAAATTATAAAATTCCTAAAAAACAAGACCCTGCTTTATTGACGTATGAAGATTGCATTAAGTTGATTGAAGAAGAAGATAAATCAGATAAACCAAAAAAGAAAAAAAGGTTTACAAAAAAATAAGGGTATAATTGGCACATATTAGTTTGTTATTAGTTCAACATTTATCTTTGTGTAAATTTTTAAGCAGTAAAGAAAATAGCTATGTCTAAAAAAACAATCATTTTAAGCTTCGTAATTGTCATTGCTTTAGCCGCTATTGGGTTTTTAGCATGGCAACTCTATAACTCACAACAAGAAATTGAACAAAAAGAAGCCGATTTAAAAGGCGCCGAAGAACTGCTTGAATACGAGAAAAAACAAACCGAACGCGAACTACAAGCTTTAGCCGTAGAAATTGAAGGATACGATACTACTATAGGTAACGACTCGTTGGTAGATTTACTTGAATCACAAAAACAAAAAATTCAACAATTGTTAGAAGAGCTTCGCACCGTAAAATACACCAACGGTAAAAAAATATCCGAACTAAAAGAAGAACTATCGGTGGTACGTAAAGTATTGATGAATTATATCCGACAGGTTGATTCGTTAAATAAAGTAAATACAAAGCTTTTTAACGAAAACAAAGATGTTAAGGTAAAAATTACCGAAGTAACACAAACTAACCAAATTCTTTCAAAAGAAAAAGAACAATTAACTGAAGTAGTTACCAGAGCTTCTATGTTAGAAGCAGATAATTTTGTAGTAGAAACATTTAATAATAGAGATAAAAAAACCAGTCGTTTAAGTAAAATCACAACTATTGCTATCGGGTTTAATATTGCTAAAAATGTTACAGCCAGCGTTGGAGAAAAAACTCTTTTTGTGCGTATTATAAAGCCTAATGGCGATGTGCTTTCAAAATCAAAAGCCAATGTTTTTCAGTATGAAAACAGAGAAATACCATTTTCAGTAAGAAAAACCATCGAATATAAAGGAGAACGATTGAAAGAAATTGTTTATTACAAAGTAAAAGAAACCCTTTTGGAAGGAGATTATAAAATTGAAGTTTTTGCCGACAGCCAGCTTGTTGGATCAGGCAGTTTTATGCTGGAATAAAAAAACGTAGTTATAGATTAAAAAGGAATTCAAAATAATTGAGTTCCTTTTTTATTTCTCTACCATTTTCATAAAAACATCCCAATTAAAAAGCCAAGGATCTGTTTTTCTATCTGGCGCAATGTCGCTATGTCGCACAATATGGTTTATTTTATGGCGTTTCTGAATATCTTGTATAAGATATAACAACGATTCATATTGTGCATCGGTAGGAGGAGTAGAGGGTGAATTGATAATTTCGATACCAATAGAATTGGTGTTAAGGTTGCTTCTTTTTGTGCCGGGTAGGGTGCTTACGCCGGCATGATAGGCAATATTTTTTTCAGCTACCGTTAAATATATTTCTCCTTCGCGCCCAATTACATAATGTGGGCAAACTTTGTAGGGTTTAAATTGATTTAATACCGCATCTATCAAAAACGAATCTTTATTGATGGCGTAGGTAGAATGTACTACGATAATATCAATGTTGCGTTTGGCTACTATTCTGTGACCAAAATTTACTTGTGCTGTAAGGTCAATTATGGGTAGA
This sequence comes from Paludibacteraceae bacterium, assembly GCA_016938015.1. Lineage (GTDB taxonomy): Bacteria > Bacteroidota > Bacteroidia > Bacteroidales > Paludibacteraceae > JAFGVL01. The sequence continues at coordinate 408 of JAFGVL010000028.1, read as the reverse complement.
GGGGCATTTTTTGGTTGTTGAGAATAGCTTGCAGTTGACAGTAAAAGAAGTGCAAGCAAAGTAATTTGTTTCATCGTTTCTATATTTTTACCAAAAGTAAAGAAAAAAAACTAAATTTGTAAAATTAAATTACTCAAGCATGAATATCTTAATCATTAACGGGCCTAATCTCAATTTGCTGGGAAAGCGGGAACCTTCTATTTATGGGGATAAAGATTTTGAAAGCTATTTACAAGAATTAAAGAACTTGTTCCCTTCAGTTTCTATTAGCTATTTTCAATCTAACCACGAAGGTGAAATTATAGACAAACTACATGCCGAAGGATTTACTGCCAATGGTATTGTTTTAAATGCAGGCGCATATACCCATACTTCGGTAGGTATTGCCGATGCTGTTAAAAGTATTAG
>JAFGVL010000027.1 GCA_016938015.1 Paludibacteraceae bacterium | reverse complement strand
TTAAAAGCCAACACCTTTTTTCGTCCGGTGTGAAAAGAAGCTAATTTAAGGGCGTTTTCGTTAGACTCAGCTCCTGAATTTGTTAAAAATAGTGAGTAATCATTGCATCCCGAAAGTTTTCCTAATTTATCGGCTAATTCTAGCTGAAGCTTATTTACTACGGAGTTAGAATAGAACGAAATCATATTGAGTTGCTCGGTTAATCGTTGTACGTAATACGGATGTGTATGACCTATAGAAATAACAGCATGTCCTCCGTATAAATCTAAATACTCCACCCCTTGTTCATCGTACGTGCGACAAGCGTGTCCTTTTACTATATTAATGTTGAATAAAGAATAAACTTCAAAAAGATTCATAATAACGGTTAATTAATTGGGTTGTTGAAATTGACAAATATTTTTTTGTAAGTCTCAATAAAAAGATAAAAAGGAATATTTGCTTAAGAACTTACAAATTTAAAGCTAATTTCTTTGCTTATGGCATAAAACATACCAAAATTTGATGTATTTTTAATGCCTAAATAATAATTTTTACAAAACAGCATAAAGTTACAGTAGATAATGGCAAATACAGTTACAATTTTTTTTAAGGCAAAAAATAGTTATAAGGATTATCCTATTGGTACAACTTTGTATGAAATATTACACGATTTAAAACCGGAATCAACACATCAAATTGTTGCGGCAAAAGTAAATAACAAAACCGAAGATTTAAATTTTGCGGTGTATAAACCAAAGGATATTGATTTTGTAGATATTAATACCTCTTCGGGTATGCGTGTATATGTAAGAACACTTGCGTTAATTCTTGCTAAAGCAATAAACGAATTGTTTCCTCAAGCCAATATGCGACTTGAACATCCTTTATCTAAAGGGTATTTTTGCACGTTAAAAAATTTAGGTCGTTCGTTAAATGCTGTTGATATTGAAAAAATAAAAGCAAAAATGACAGCAATTGTTGCTCAAAATTTGCCCATAAATAAACGTGAAAAACAAGCTGACGAAGTAATAGGATATTTTAAAGAACAAAACCAAATGGACAAGGTGTTGCTCCTTGAAACCTTGGGCAGAACGTATGTAGAGTATTATGAATTGGATGGTTTTTTAGACTATTATAGTGGAGCATTATTGCCTAGTACGGGTCATATCAATTTATTCGACACGATTCCTTATTACGACGGACTGTTGCTTCGAATACCTTCACGTACAAACCCTCTTGTGTTGGAAGAAATTATTCCTCAACCTAAAATGTACGAAATATTTAACGAGTTTATAACTTGGAATGGTATTATGGGTATTGATAACGTGGGCGAATTTAATTTAGCCGGACGTGAAAAAAGGGCTTACGAGTTGATTAAAATTGCAGAAGCATTGCACGAGAAAAAGATTGCCGGTATTGCCGACCAAATTATAAACTCATCCAACAAACCTCGTTTTGTGATGATTTCGGGTCCCTCATCTTCCGGCAAAACAACTTTTAGTAAACGATTAGCTATTCAGTTAATGGTAGGAGGCTTAAAACCGTTAACTTTATCGTTAGATAATTATTTTGTGGATAGACCCAATACTCCGGTGGATGAAAATGGGCAACTTGATTATGAATCATTGTATGCTTTGGATTTAGATTTTTTTAATCAACAATTGCAACAATTATTAAACGGTGAAGAGATTATTGTGCCGTCGTTTAATTTTGAAACAGGCAAAAGGCAGTTTAAAAACAAAAAATTGAAATTGGAGAACGACAGTATTTTAATTATGGAGGGGATACATGCTTTAAACTGCAATTTAACCCCTACTATTTCCGAACAAACTAAATTTAAAATATACGTTTCTGCCTTAACAACTATATCGTTAGATAATCATAACTGGATTCCTACATCAGATAATCGTTTATTGCGAAGAATAATTCGGGATTATAAATACCGAGGATATAGTGCTCAAGATACTATTTCCAGATGGGCAAGTGTTAGAAAAGGAGAAGAAAAATGGATATTTCCGTTTCAAGAAAATGCCGATGTGATGTTTAATTCGGCCTTGATTTTTGAGTTGGCGGTTTTGAAACATTATGCCGAACCAATTTTATTGGAAGTGCCTCGTAATAGCGACGAGTATGCTGAAGCTCATCGTTTGCTCAAGTTTTTAAAATATTTTATGCCAATATACGACCGAGAAGTTCCTCCTACCTCTTTGTTAAGAGAGTTTTTGGGCGGTAGTAGTTTCCATTATTAAGTTTGAAAAAATAATGAAAGAAACTAACTTTGCGCCATTCTAACTTGAATACTGAATGGATTATTTTAAAAGATGGTATATTTGAAGTAAGTTTGAACAATTAAAATTCAGTTCCTTTTTTGGGGAATTATATGTCTATGCTAAACCAAAGTTTACAACAACGATTACAACAAAAGCTTTCGCCTCAACAAATACAGGTGATAAAGCTATTGGAGGTTCCTACCTTGGAACTTGAAGAACGTATTCGTCAAGAAATGGAGGAGAACCCTGCATTAGAAGAAGGTCCGGA
>JAFGVL010000130.1 GCA_016938015.1 Paludibacteraceae bacterium | reverse complement strand
GGCAAGGGATCCAAGTTCAACATCGAACTAAATACCACCCGCATTATTGATGAAGCAGTGCAAGAAATGATTGAAAAATCGAACGAAGACAAGCGTTTGCTTAATTGGATAAGTAGGTATGTAGAAGAAAAAATTGAACAAGGCAAAAGTTGGAAGGTAGATAAGGAACTAAAATCCTTCGGTCAAAATATTTTCAACGAATATTTTCAGGAACACGAACAAGCGTTAAGAAAACAGCTGGAAGAAAATCCCAATTTAATTGATGAGATGATAAAAACTCATCGCGCTATTAAAGAAGAATTTGAGAAAAAAATGCATGCCTTTGCCCATTTATTTTTTAAACTACTGAAAGACAACAATATTTCTCCTTACTCTTTGGCCGGTGGCGGAAAAAATATAGGCTATGTGGCAAGTTATTTCAACAAATTATTGGATAACAACTTTGATGATAAGATTTGTGGACAGAAAATAGAACTAAGCATGGAAGATGCCACCAAATGGGCAGCAGGAAAAACCGATAAAAAAACACAAAACGAAATTAACAATCTGGCAAAAACCTTTTTAATGCCACATTTGCAAGCAACTGAAGAATATCGTACACAGCAGTTGTCAAGCTACAACTCATCTTTTTTGCTCCTTAAAAACATACACCAGTTAGGTTTATTGTGGGATATTGCGCTCACAATGGAGAGGCAAAATAAAGAAAATAACCGTTTTATGCTGTCGCAAACCGCCTTGTTTCTAAACCAAATGATTGCCGATTCGGACGCTTCGTTTGTGTATGAAAAATTTGGTTCGGAAATTAAACATGTAATGATAGACGAGTTTCAAGATACTTCTCGTTTGCAATGGCGCAACTTTAAATCCCTTTTATCCGAAATACTTGCCAACAACAATTTCAGTTTGTTGGTAGGCGATGTAAAACAGTCTATTTACCGTTGGCGTAACGGCGACTGGAGTATTCTCAACAGCATAGAAGAAAAACTGGATACTGCTACCAAAACCCTCGATAAAAACTATCGAAGTAAAAAACAATTAGTAGATTTTAATAACGATTTTTTTACACAAGCTGCCATCTTTTTAGATAATAACTTGGCAAATGAAGGCATCATAACTGATAATGCATTAGCAACTGCATACAACGAAAAACTCGTTAAACAAAAACCCAATCAAAACCAACAAGAAGGCTTTGTATCCATCGATTTTATAGAAGCAAACAAAGTTGAAGCTATTTCGTACGAGGATGTTTCCTTGCAGGTTATAATTGAGCGACTTGAAGAGTTGTATACAGCAAAAATTGAGGCAGAAAAAATTTGCATTCTGGTTAGAAATAACAAAGAGATTGTTAGCATAGCCGAATACTTAGCGGCACAAAAAAACAACTATCCTCATCTTGCAAAAGAACATTATCTGGATATAATTTCAAACGATGCCTTTCAGTTAGCCGCTTCGCCTGCCCTAAAAATTATTGTAGAAGCTCTACGCACCTTGTCCGATTGGGAAAATCCGGTACCAAGGGCACAATTACTTTTTATTTGGCACGAAGCTATGCAAACCAACGAATTGGATATGCACCTACTTTTACAAAACACCGATAACTCGGATGCTATGTTACCAATAGGTTTTCGCAAATCAGATTATACTCAATTGGAAGTAATGCCTCTTTACGAGCTGATACTGCATATTTACCGCGTTTTTTCGCTACAGAACTTACCCAATCAATCGGCTTATCTCTATACTTTTTTAGATAATTTAAACACCTATTTGCAACAAAAACCTTCAGATATTACTACCTTTTTAAGCTATTGGGACGAAGAATTGCACAAAAAATCGGTTCCAAACGAATCGGGATTGGGAGGTGTGCGCGCCATGACCATTCATAAATCTAAGGGTTTACAATTTCATACCGTAATTGTAGCATTTTGCGATTGGAAAATGTCCGACTCGCGCAACGGTCTAGTATGGTGCAACAAAAAAGAAGCTCCTTTTAACCTTGAATTGCTACCGGTAAACCATAATCTAAAAATGAAACAATCCGTTTTCTCGGAAGAATACATGCAAGAAATAGGACAACTTTATTTAGACAATCTTAATTTAGCCTATGTTGCCTTTACCCGCGCCGAATCAAATTTATTAATTTTAAGCAAAAACAACGATGCCTTAAGTATTGCGGCTCCTTTGCTTGATTTCTGCGAAAAACAAACAAGCAATTTTTTTCAAGGAAACCGCTTGCTTTTAGGAATGCTCGATAATTCAACAAAACACACACACAAAGAATCTCTCAACATACTAAAAAATAATGCTTCAAAAACCAGTGTTGCAGTCGATTTTTTAACCCAAGAAATACCCAATAAAGACAGTATTTTCCGCCAAAGTAATAAATCTAAAGACTTTATTGCCACCGGCGAAGCTCCAACAGAAAACCAATATATCCAACAGGGTAACCTAATGCACCGACTTTTTTCAAACATAAACAAACAAACCGATGCTCCAAAAGCGGTAGAACAACTTATTTTCGACGGGCTGATTACCCGAAGCGAACAACAACACTTTATCGATAAAATAAATCGGGCTATTGAGACCTCGCAAGTAGAAAATTGGTTCACAGGAAATTACAAGCTCTTTAACGAGTGCCTCATCCTCACCAAAGATGAAAACGGCAAAACCCGCCTCCGCCAACCCGACCGTGTAATGGTTGGTAATGACGAAGTAATTGTAGTAGACTATAAATTTGGCGAAGCCAAAAAAGAACACTCATCTCAAGTTCAACAATACAAAGAGTTGTTGGGTAAAATGGGCTATAACAATGTAAAAGGATATTTGTGGTATGTAGAAGAAAATAAAATAATAGAGATAAAAAATTAAAGTTAAAAGATTAATAAAAAAACGATAAATAAGATAAAAAGAACAGCTTTAACTACCTCATAAGATTTTTAGGCGCATAGCGCCGTCCTATTTGTAGAAAACGTACATCCTTAGTGATTTAAGGTGCAGAGCACCGTTCTATTTGAGAATTATTTTTTAGCGTCATTATATCAAAACCTTAATTCCTTGTGCTATATTTGTTTTCAAAAAAACACAATCCCATGAAAAACACCCTATTTCCCCTCCTATTAATACTACTGTCTTTTACTCAACTACAAGCCCAAAACGAGCTGTTACAAGAAATAAAAGAAGGTAATTTCAAAGGACCCGAAAAGAAAATTGAAAAAACACTTACCAACGACCCCAACGATATTACTGCCAATTACCTAAAAGCAAATTTGTTTATTCAAAAAAAATACGAAAATTACAACCCCGATTTAGCCTATAAACACATCCTTTTAGCACGAGAACTTTACGATAAAATTACCGATAAAGCCATCTTAACAGAGTTACGAAAAGATAAAATTAGCAACACCTCCATTAAGCTCACGCTAGGAAATGTATATAAAGCGGCAATGGATAATGCAAGTACCATCAATACACCCGAAGCCTACCAACATTTTGTTACATACTACACCACTGCCGACGAAACATATAAGCTCCGAGCCAAAGAAAAAATAGATATGTTTGCATACGACAAAATTAAAGATTCCAATTGCATATCTTGCTACGAAAAATTTATAAGCCAACACACATCACCGAAAGCAACCTACTTGGCACAACAAAAAATTTACCAACTGGAATTTGATGCCACCCAACTGCTCAATACCAAAGAAGCCTATAAAGCATATATGGATAAATACCCTGCCAGTAGCTTCTATGCCAAAGCAAAAAGCCGATACAAATTAATGAATAGTGTTGCCGTTATGCCCAGCGATAGTTGGATAAGGTATAAACGCTTATTGGAAAAAAACCCGAACGATGCAGGAGCCAACGAACTTAGAGATAGTATTCTTCAAATTGGTTTACGCTACGAAGATGCTTCTATTTTGCGCTATTGCATTGAACGCTTCGATCCCGTTAGAGCAGAAAAAGCCTTGTTTAAATTCTACGAACTGTTTACCAACGATGGCGATTTACAAACCCTACAATTGTTCTTTACTTATTACAAAGATGATTTACTCAAAAAAGAACGTAAAAGAGATGTTGCCATTGCGCAATTAGGCGATTCATTGCGCATAGAAACACCCTATAATCCATCCAAATACGAGCAATACAAACGCTATATGAGCAAGGCGGGCAACAAAGAACTGGCTTTTGTTGCCTTGCAACGAATGATAGCGAAAGACATTGCTGCCGAAAACTGGCAAGCCGCCCTTGATACCATAAATGCTTTTCAGCCGTACTTTACGGCTAACCGCAAGAAAATAGAGAATCTAATTAACATACTAGAAGCAGAAAGAGACTACACCGTGCAAATTCATACTATCGGACAAGGTGTTAATACCAGCGCCGGCGAATATGTGCCGGTAGTTACCGCCGACGATAAAACCATGTATTTCTGCGGTAACCACCGATTAGATAGTATTGGAGGAGAAGATATTTTTGTTGCTCACTACACCGAAAATGGCTGGGGAAACACTAAAATTGTGAAAGAATTATCGTTCCCAAAAACCAACGATGCACCCTTAAGTATTTCGGCAGATGGTACCAAAATGTTATTGTTTAAAAATGGGGAAATATTTATCTCTGCTAAATCTAAACAAGGCTGGTTACTGCCACAAAAGTTACCGCAAACAATCAATTCCGAAAATTGGCAAGGAGATGCCATGATTACAGCCGACGGCAAGGCCTTGCTTTTTGCTTCGGATCGTAAAGGTGGCTATAACCTGCCGCTCAACGTACCACACCACGGCTCCTACAATTACCAAACAGATATTTATGTATCGCTAATGGATGAAAATAATCAATGGGGCATGCCTATTAACCTAGGACCGATTATTAACACCAAATATTGCGACCGCACACCTTTTCTGCATCCCGATATGAAAACCTTGTATTTTACTTCCGACGGACATGGAGGTATGGGACTAAAAGATGTGTTTAAATCTACCCGACTATCCGACTCGTGCTGGAATTGCTGGAGCGAACCCATCAATTTGGGTAAAGAAGTAAATACTGAAAAAGACGACTGGGGATATAAAATTAGTACCAACGGCGAAAAAGCATACTTCTCCAAAGGAAGTGGCAGCCGTACAGGTGGCGAAGAAACCAACGACATTTATTACATCGATATGCCCCTAGCTATGCGTCCCGACTTTGTAGCTAGTATTACGGGTAATATTACCGACATCAACAACCGCCCAATGTCTGCTACCATTGTGTGGGAAGATTTATTAACGGGAGAAGTAATAGGCACCTCGCAAAGCGACCCCACCAACGGCTCTTATATTATTGTACTGCCTCTGGGTAAAATGTACGGCTATTTTGTGGCAGAAGACGGCTACTACCCTACCTCCAGTAATATCGACCTGCGTGATATCAAAACATCTACCGATATTATAAATGATATTATGCTTACCAATATGCAGGATATGTTGCTGCAAGGTTTAGCCGTAGCTATCAACAACCTCTTCTTCGACTTTGGCAAAAGTACCTTGTTACCACAATCTATACCAGAGTTAGAAAGAGTTGCAAGCATGATTAAAAACGGCAACAACAAAATAGAAATTAGCGGACATACCGACAGCATTGGCGATGCCCAATTTAACCAAACCCTCTCCGAACAACGTGCCGAAGCAGTAAAACAATTCCTGGTACAAGCAGGTTGCGATGCCACCATGCTTTCTACCAAAGGCTACGGCTCAACCAAACCGGTAGAAACCAACGAAACAGACGAAGGTAGGGCTAAAAACAGACGAGTGGAGTTAAGGTTTGTGAAGTAAAAATAAAACAAATTATAAGATACAAGGATGAAAGCGCAAATACAAGATTTTGTTAGACAAGTGCTAAATACCAATCACTTCGGAGTGTTAGCTACCGAAAGCGAAAACAAGCCTCATGCCTGTTTTATTGCCATTACGGCATCGGATAATTTAGGGCAAATCTTCTTTGCAACCTTTCGCAACACACGCAAATATACCAATCTGATACAGAATGAAAACGTGTGTATGCTCTTTGAATATAGAAAGGAGAACAACTTGAACCAGCAAGATAGCACTATATTAACTACTTTTGGAAAAGCCAAAGAACTTGACTTAGCAAACTCCGAAGCAATAGTACAAGGGCATCTTTTACAACACCCCGACCTAACAAGCTTTCTAGCTGCAACCGACTGTGCCCTCTTTGAACTTAGCGTAGATGCCTATCAAGTAGTACTGGGTGTGGAGGATATTTTTTGGTGGAAGCTAAAAAACGATGAGTGAAAAATAATGTTATCTTACACTCAATGCTTTCTATTTTTAGGCTTTTTCTTTAATGGCTACGAATATTTGCGGACTACGTTTTTTGGCATTTTTTGATCCAGGATAAACTTCTATGGTCTTCACTGCTTGGTCACGGTTTAATTCATACTTTGAATTTGGCAACCATTTATAAAAGATATAAAATTTAACCTTGGTTGCTAATTTTAGCCACGAAACCACTTTTTGAAATTTATGGGTTAAGGTTAGGTATTTTTAAGAGGGTATTTCCAAGTATTTAAACCCATCAGGCACCTTGTTTGGGTCTCCTTATTTACCAATAAATATTCATAAATTCTTCGCCCAGCTTTCTATGCAAGCGTACTACCATAATAGTAGATGGTTCCGGCAAGTTATTTTTCGCACTTATTCTGTTAAATTCACTCCAAAGCATAGCATCATCTTTAACGATGGTTGCATCAGAAGATTTAATAGATACACCAACCAACTTGAGAGGCTTGTCTGTAATTGTAATATAAGGATTACTCATTTTCTTAATTACAACAATATACAAAATAACGAATAGCAGTAACAGACAAGGTATTACTGACACCAAAATGTAAACTAAATCTTCCATGAGGATTGGGTTTGTGTTTATGTTAATAAACATAAACACAACAAATCATTTTGTTATTCCAAAAGAAAGTTAATAATTTGAGGGCTGAGGGCTACTTTTAACTACGCCGAGCTAGATTACTCCTCTTTCACTACCGGCAGTATATTGTAAAACGAATATTCACCTTCAATAATTTTTCGACCTTTTATATCAGCAATAAGAATCCTCGTTTGGCTTAAAATAGTTTTAGATTGTTTCTTTTTATTTTTCATATTTCTAAATTTAATATAAAACAACAATAACAATTGTTAAAACCGACCATAGTTATCTATTATATAATATATTTGTTAAAATATTAAATCAACAAATACAGCTATGAAGAAAATCATTCTATTCAGCCTATTCGTAATCTCTGCAGGAGAATTGTTTGCACAAAAAAGCACCTATATCGGTTTAGAGATTCCTATTGAGCGTACAGAGTTTAGTTCCGATGTAAATGAAGCCAACGCAACTATTTTTAAAAGCTCAAGTCCAAAATTTGGATTAAACATACGACAAGACTTATCTGACATATTTGCTATAGAAACAGGCTTGATGTATACCCCTTATAATAGAAATTTATATGCATTTCCAGTGTCTAACAGCAATATCGTAAACAATTTTAGCCATTTAGTAACAATTTCAACGGAGCCAACTCCTGATGGATATCCGGATACAGAACAGGTCTCACTTAAGAGTGTAAATCTATCCAAATGGGAGATTCCTATTCGTTTTATCACAAAAATTCATCTTTACAAAAATGTTTTTTTAGCAACTCAATTGGGCTGTATACTTAATACAAATGCAAAAAGCTTCAATAAGAATACAGTTATTACAGCTTATAAAATTGTGGACCCCAACATAAACATAACTGATATTACAAACGAATATAGGATACAGAATTTAGATACAACAAAATATGTAATAGATTATACAAGCAATAGACCTAGCGGAATTGGTATTGCCCTTGAAGCCGGACTTGCCCTTGAATATAAAACAAAGAATGGAGCCTTCTTTAAAGGGTTTATTAATTATGTAAAAGGGTTTAACACCTTATTGTATGATTATATAAAACTAACTCCCGAAAATGAATCTACCCGAATTTCTGCTATTAAATCAACAGGCAATTATTATAGTTTTGGGATAAGCTATTTTTATCCGATTAGTAATTTCTGGAAGAAAAAGCCGGAAGTAAGTAATTGATAAAAGAAACGTAGCTGCCGCACGAGTAATGTCATTAAGTTAAGGAATTTCATATTGCATCCTTATTGTTTTTCAGCACTTTAGGCTTTGTTCTTTTTCTATATTTTCCTGTATCTCGATTAAAACTTCTATTTGGTCTTATAGGAACCAAGTGTATTTTTAACAACCCCTTTTTAGTGCAAGTCTAAACGTGACTTTAGTTCAAGTCTGCGACTTGTACTAATCTTTAATCAGTTTGCATCTGATTATGCAGTTAAAAACCACCTCTGTTTTGGGTCCAAGTGAAACACTTGAACCAATGCTAACCGCCTCTTCTTATACTTGCGCTAAATGGGGCTACCTCCGATTTATCTTCATACCGAAGCCTCGGGATGAACCTTTCTTACCGCCTATACTTGGAACAAAAGTTGTCTATTTCTTGATTATTTTTTTTACTTCAATAAAAGTATCACTTACTACTTTTACAAAATAAATACCGCTTGATAATCCACTCATATCTATCACAACATTATTTTGCAATAACTGTTGTGAAGTTAATTCTTGTCCATTCAAATTTAGTAGAGTAACTGTAGCACTTTTAAAAGACTCTGGTATCGTAATATTCAACGAATTTACTACCGGATTAGGGTACAATTTAACATTTTCTTTAATGTTATTTTCAGTAGCTCCCGTAAGGCTGACAAGTTTAAACAAATGTGATTTTGTAAAATCAAAAGACCCAACATAAAGTTCGTTGTTATACTCTTCAGCACAATTTATAAATGAATCATCATGTGTTATACCATAATCAATCCATTTTGTTCCATCCCATAAAGCTATGTTATTTGCATTTACGCCTCCTACTTGAGAAAAATCTCCTACCATTAATAATCCTGCATTAATAGCTTTTAAATCACGTATACCATTCCAGCAATCACTGGTAACACCACCACCTACATCCGACCAAGATGATCCATTCCATTTCGCTATCATACTAACAGGTACATCTCCGGCGGAAGTAAGATTCATTCCACAAACATACAATTCATTATTGTACACTTCCATACATCCAATTCCACCTACAACTCCTGTTCCAAGAGGAGTCCAACTCACGCCATCCCATTGAATAATATTTTTTGCAACAACACCATTTATTGATTCAAATGTACCCGCAAAAATCATTTTATCTTGGTATCGAATTAAACAACCTATCGAATTTGAATTAATTACAGAATTAAAATTAGTAAAGCCGGAAGTGGAAGTTCTTCTTCTAATATTTCCCTGAGAATCAATAACATATAAATAATCAGCTCCATCTGCATAAATAAAATAATGATTTCTATTTGTAGATCCGCCATCATCCCATGATGATCCGTTCCAAACCGACACACCCATACTCATATAATGCTCTAAGGCATCTGCAGTATATAATTGATTGTTGAAAACAGCAAATTGATCAATTCCACTACCTCCTACCATAGAAGTATGTCGTGTCCAAGATGACCCATTGTAATAAGCCGACCAATAACTTGTATTTCCATTTACTTTCGTGATATTACCCCCGACAAAAAGAGACCCATTAAAAGTTTTCAGGTCAGAAACTACTTGATTGAAATAAGCGATGGTATCCCATTTTGCATCTGCTCTTACAAGTGATGAGAAAATGAGCATAAAAGTAATAATTGATGTAAATTTTTTCATAAGTTTATTTTTTTTGTAGTTATATAATGGTAAGATGCAAAATTTATAAATAGTTGCAATTGTATCTCATTTTTTATTCTCAAATCAATCAAAACAAAGAAAGGGGCTGTCCAAAAAGGTACAGCCCCTTAATTTTTTATGTAAAAAGCCTGAACTTTGTTAAGCTCAGGCTTTTTTGTTCGCCCT
>JAFGVL010000026.1 GCA_016938015.1 Paludibacteraceae bacterium | reverse complement strand
TAATGCCTACTACCGATTATTGGTATGTAATAGAAGTGAAAGAAACCGGCAAACGTATAGTTGGTCACTTCTTATTGAAACGATAAACGGAATATGTTTTAACTAGAAAAAAGCCTATCAATAATGATAGGCTTTTTTCTAGTTAAAAGGTTTACAACATAAGCATAATTATTCTTTTTACATTGTATGTTAATGCTTGCTTTTTGAGATAAAGTTCAAATAAGAAAAATGTAAGTGTTTTATACTAATTGCATTTTCTCATTTTGCTTCACTCTATTCAAAATAGTAGCTAATAAAATTTATAAAGAATATTTTTCTCTTATTTAAGTTTTTTGAGTGTTAAAATTTACATAAAATAGGAGAAAATTATTTAATATTTATATCAACAACTATAATTTATGTGAAAATCACATAAAATAGTGGCTTGTGGTTTATTTATTGTTAATGGTTTTTAGGAAAAAATTAGTTTTTATTCAAATTTTTTAAAAATATTGATTTAAAAGTGTGGAATTTTAAAATAAAAAAGTAGATTTGTGGTTTAATAACCTTAATGATACTATTGTAATTATATAAAAACACAACATTAAAAGTTAGAGAGTATGAATGCACGTATACATAAATTATTATTCTTTTTTATTTTTCTTACTTCTTCTATAGTTGGTTTACAGGCACAAGAATACCCTATTTATAATCAATACCATTTTAATTTTTATATGGTAAATCCTGCTTTAGCAGGAGCAAACGATTGTTCGTATTTTATGTTAACGCATAAACAACAATGGTTTGGTATAGAAGATGCTCCTTACACTACTTCGTTTAGTTATCAAACACGTTTTAGTGGTAATATTGGTATGGGAGCTTATATATATAATGATAATAATGGCTATTCAAAGCAACAAGGAGCTCAACTTTCTGCAGCATACCATATTCCTATGTCTGAAGGTGCAAAATATACCCGTGCTATAAGACGAGACAGGCAATTATCGTTTGCTGTTTCGGCAAAGTTTTTTAATTATGGTTTTGATCCCGGTATTTTGCCAAGTCTCTCTACTGCTCGTTATGATCAAGCTATGCAAGATTTACAGGAAAATTTAGCCGCATTTAATGCTAATGTGGGTGTTTATTATACCTCTTATGGTTTTTTTACAGGCTTGTCGTTTACCAATATAGCTAAAATGAAAATGCCTTCGTACGATGTGAATTTAGAACCCGTACTTCCATTTAATGGTTTTTTTCTTATTGGAAACGAATTTGATACACGCAACGATGAAACATTAGAGCCTTCTTTAATGTGTAAGTTTAACACCTTAGGCGAAATGGCTTTCGATATTAATGCACGCTATTCTAGAAATGTTCCGAGAAGTCAGTTTTCATATTGGTTGCAACTAACAGCTCGTATGAATATCGATATGATAAAAGATTTTCAAGCCTTAAGCGCAATGCCTATTTTGGGGTTGCAGTTTAATAAATTTCATATGGCTTTTGCCTATGCATTTGATTTAAATAGATTGATTAGGTACAATTACGGTACATTGGAGGTAATGTTAGGTTACACCATGTGTTATACTGAAAAGTTCTGTAGATAAGCGCTTGTTATTAAATGTTATAAATAAAGGATGCTCAATTTGTTGGGTATCCTTTTATTTTTTATATTTGCTCGATTTTTGTACAGCAAGATTTGATTTTTCCATTTTTTATGTCTATCTTTGTTAATCAAACATTAAAAATGTGAAAAAATGTTATAATTTTCTTGTATTTATACTAACTTTAAAACTAACTATTTATGAAAAAAGCATCTACATCGATAAAAAGGGGGATTACATCTTCTTTGTTGATATTGATTTTAGGCTTTAGTTCTTTTTCTGTATTTTCACAAAAAGACATTTTGTTGTATTCTACCGATTTTACTGATTGGACAGCTGCTAATTATACTTCAGCAAGTTCAGATGATGTATTTCCTGTTTCTACAGGAGCGGGAGAGGGTTTTGTACTGGCAGATAAAGCTATTGTTAACCCTACAGGAACAATAGATGGCGAAACAGGGTATATGGAAATAACCAATGGTCCTAACACCGGGTTTTTAACTAAGGAGTTTAATTTTGTAGCCGGTGGTGCCATAGAATTATTGGTGTGTACTAAAACATCAAGTAATAGCCGTTTTATTACTGTTGATGGAGTTGATGCCGTTATGATAGAAGCTCCGGTTCCGGTTCCCGGATCAAGCAGATACGATAGAATTGGAGTAGGAAATGGTACTGCCACAACAATAGTAACCAATATGATGGGTGCCTCCAATACTGTTTTAGATCCGGCAAAGGTAGGCGTTTATCACAGTGGTAGTAATTGGATTTCTTCGGATGGTAGTACTGCTTATAAAGTTACTTTCAGATTTCCTACTTCTTTTACAGGACCACACAAATTATTAATTACACAACATAAAGATATTGCTATTGCAGGGATGAAAATATATACAGGTGTAGGTAATGTTACGCCTTATGTTGCTTCAACCAATTACTCGCAAGATGAATCGAGTGCACATGTATTAACCGGATTAGTTGGCGGAGCTGCATTTAGTGGAACTCCTTCTAATGCGAAAATTAAAGTAAAAGAGTGGAACAATGGAACAAACAATGTTACGCTTACTTTAGAGGGTGCAGATGCTTCTAAGTTTTCGTTTTCAAATACTACCGCTCAAAATACATTAACAGTTCCGGGTGCAGAAGTAGCAAATCCCTCCGAAAAAGAAATAGATATTTATTTTTCGCCATCTGTTAGAGCAGGAGTTGCAAAAGCCATAGTTAAAATTGAAGCTCCCGGTGTTGCTCAACCTTATTATGTTCATATAACAGGGGTTACAGGAGGTACTACTCCTCAAATTGTTGCAAGCACTGCAACACTGCCTTTTTGGGCATCTTTAATTGCTACCACAACCAATACTATTGATATTGCAGGACTTAATTTAACAGGCGATGTTACATTAAGTATTGATGGCCCAAATGCAGGTCAATTCGAATTATCGAAGACAACTATTTCTAAAGCGAATGCTTCTGCAGGTGCTACGGTTACTATTACCTATACAGGTAATATTGTTGCCGGAGATCAAACAGCTTCATTACACATACAATCTGCCGGAGCTCCCGAAGTAGTTGTTCCTTTGGCTGGTTTTACTTCTGATTTAAAACCTACCATGTATGATATTAGCTTTTCGGTTAGTCCCGGAGGTACAGCATATGTTGATACCGAACCTGCCGGAACTAGATTTAAAGAAGGAACAGAGATTTTAGTAACTGTTACTCCTGAAAATGGATGGAAAGTAGATCAATGGAGTGATGCTGCGGGTAATAAAAGATCAGTAAGAACGTATGTGTTATCTGATTTAAATAAAGGACATAAAATTGTATATATGGTTCCCGGTGTACAACCAGTAGATCCTAACGAAGAAGAAGAAGGCTCTTTAGTTGGCTATAAACCGGAGGTTACAGAAAGCTCAATGTTGATAAATTGGTCGCCTGTTACCGGAGCAACTTCTTATACATTAACAGTATATGATGAGTTTAATAGCATATTGGCGAGCTATCCTGTTGCTGTTTCCGAAACAACAGCAACGGTAACCGGATTAACTTCCGGTACGTTATACAAATATAGTTTATCAACTACTGTTGGACCCGATACCCATAATACCGGAATATTAGGCCCATATAGAACAACCCCTGTTTATAACTGTGGAGAAGGTCATTAATAATAAACTAAACTAAAAAACACATATATAACCATACTACTTGGAATGATACAACTACAAAAAACTTGTTCATGTAGGTTATAACTAACTTTAATAAAACTTTATCCAGATGAAAAGAAAAATAAAAAATACAGGAATGTTGGGTGCAAGAAAAGCATTTATTTTCTTTCTGTTAGCAACTTTAGGGCTTTCTCTATCGGCTCAAATGACAGAGCGTCCGACTTTGGCAAAAAAAGGGAAATATGATGTAAGGATGATATCCGGACAGGCGTTGCAAGCCGCTTGGATGAAATCAGCATCTCCTTTTGTGTTGTCTCGTCCGATGACAAATGATGAAATGCACAATGATTTGTATTATTGTGGAATAAATAATTACGTGTCTGAAGCCGGAGCTAATGGTGTTGCTACCAGAACCGATGCAGCGTGGTTGGCAATGAAGCCTGCTGATGCTACAGGTATGGCTATGATATATTGTGATATAGATGATGATATGTCTACCTTCCAATCTTCGGCAGCGTATTTGGATTTTGGAGCAGATATGGCCTGTACTACGGTTGAGGCTGCTTATTTGTATTGGGTAGGAAATAATGATGCAGTTACTTCTAACTATGCTACTTATCCCGGAACTTCAACCCTTCGTTCGCATGCAGGTGGTGCAACGGGTGGATTAGGTGGAACGGCATATAAAACAGTTAAGTTTAAACCTGCAGGTGTAGCTACATATACCGATGTTACAGCTAATAGAGATAATCTTGGTTTAGATGGACGCTACATTTGTTTTGCAGATGTTACTTCATTGGTTAAAGGTAAGCCGGGAGGTTTATATACTGTTGGTAATGTGCGATCATCTTCTGCTAAAGGAGATGGTGGTGCTGTTGCAGGTTGGACCCTTGTAGTAATGTTTACACCGCCTAATTGTCCGCAACGTACTATCAAATTTTGGGATGGTATTTTGAGTATCAGTTCCGGTGGATCTAAAGATATTATATTAAATTTTGATATAAATGAAGTTCCTGCCTCAGGAAACAGTAAATCGTATTTAGGTATAGCTGTAACAGATGGTGAAAATTTAGGGGCTTATTTATACAATGATGGTAAAACTCCTGAATTTTTAGAGTTTAGATCTTTTCCCGGAGGTGCTACATTTAGAATAAATCCATTTGCTCCGGGTCAAACATTACCCAATGCCGGAGAACCACAACCTCCTGTGGCTGTTTATAGTAAAGATGGAGCATTTTTAGCAGATGCTTATGAAGGTTTTTCTTGCTCAAGAATTTCAACATGGTCTGATGAACTTGGAACTAATGGTAATGAGTTAATACGACTTCCTTCTCAAACCAATACGTTGGGGTATGATGCGCACCACTTAAAGTTACCTACCGGAGCTATGGTTGCCGGAGCTACATCGGCAACAATGACTTATTACGCAGGGCCTCAAGGAGGAACTAGCCCATTTATGGCATACATGGCAATACAAACATTACAACCTAATTTACAGTTTACCATGACTGCTGCTGAAGCCAGTACTTCTCCCGGATCAGAATTAACATATAATTTTAAGTTGGAAAATATTGGCGAATTGCAAGCATCTGCCGGTTCAATAATTACAGATACATTGGATATTGCGGTTCAATATGTAGAGGGTTCATTATCTGCAACAGGAGGTACAGTAACGCATACGCTTTCTAATTTGCCTGATGGACGTCAGTTGCTTACAATTACTGTATTGGGAACAATAGACATTGGGGCTTCTGTAGATATTTCTTTTAAGGTACGATTAAAAGATTTAACACATACCGAAATTTGGGCTTACGGTTGTAACCGTCAAGTAAGAAATAAAGCAATAGTAGAATATAAAGACTCTGATAATAATTTATTAACCGGTCAAAGTAATTCTTTAGCCGGTTGTGGTGCAGGCTCTTATTTTACGGTTCCAGTTTCGTCAACAGAACTTGAAACTCAGTACGAAACAACACACTTTGTTGAGGCAACTTTAACAGATCAGGTGGCAGCCGGAACCGTTTATATTGCACCAACAGTAAGAAATTACTTGCAACAACAATTAACAATTCTAAAATTGCCTACTTCTGATGTATCTAAGTATGTAATTTTTGATGAGGATGGAAATATTGTACAAGAATCGGCTTATTTTACTCAAGATGAACCGGTGCAAAATTATTCCGCTGAAGCAGATTTGGGTGATGGTTGTATAGAAACGTATTATTTTGAGTTTTCGGTGGCAAAAGTACCAACAATTACAAGCATTACTCCTTATCCAACTAGTCAGTCCGGTGCTAATGATGGTACTGTAATGGTGCGTGTAGAAAAAGGAGAACCAAGCTATAGTTGTAAAATTGTAGATGCCAATGATGAAAATATAGTTTATTTCTCCGGATTTAGTAATACCGCTACCGAATACGATTTTCTTGCTGATGGTTTGATTGCAGGTAGTTACAAAGCTATTGTGGGAGATAGGGGTTCAAAAACAATTACCTCAAATACCTTTGTAATAGCTGAAGCTCCTGAATTAACAGTAAGCATTAGTGGTAGTGAACAAGTGTGTGAAGGCAATTCGTTGAATTTAACAGCTGTTCCAAGTGGCAGACCTGAGCATGGATTAGAGTATGTGTGGTACGATAATTTCTCTTCAGAACCTATCGGTATTGAAAAAACCATAACTGTTACGCCGGAGGAACCTACTATTTATAGAGTGTATGCTTGCGATAGAGGCGTACAAGCTACAGCCGAAAAACAAGTAACAACACTGCCAACTCCTCAAGTTAAAGTATTGGCATCCGATTCCGGTTGTCACGAATTTAATTTGGCCGAATTATATGTTACGGAAGAAAGTGGTTTGAGTACTTCTGACTATGTGCTTACCTTGCATACAGCTATGCCATCCAGTGCAACCGATAATCGTTTCTTGATACCAACATCGAGGTATATCATCAAACAAAAAATGACAGTGTGGGCACGTATGGCTATCAATGATTTATGTTATACTACGGCAAAAGGTCAGGTATATGTAAAATCGATGGAAGAATGTTATCCGATAACTATTTCAAAATTCTTTTCACCTGATGCTGATGGCTTTAACGACAGATGGCAGGTAGAAGGAATAGAAGAATATAATAATCCTGAAATTCTGATATACGACCGTTACGGAAAAATAGTATTTAAAGGAGGTAAGGAAGATTTGCTACCTCCAAGAGGATGGGATGGTTCTTATTTAGGAAATCCACTGCCTTCTGCCGACTATTGGTATCAGATGAATTTTAATGAGATAAAACCTAAGGTAGGTCATTTTACATTAAAACGCAAAAAAGAGTAATTGATAAATTATAAAATAATCAAAAGGCAGTCGAACAAAGCGACTGCCTTTTGTGTTAAGAACTATATTTTGATGTTTTTTAATGCAAGAGTTTAAATCAATTTGTTTAGAAGATAAAGCTTTGTTTAATCGGTATTTTGAATCGATTAATTATCGCATTTGCGATTTTTCGTTTGCAAACTTGTTTTGTTGGCAAGCTCAATACCAAACATCCTATGCTATCATTGACAATTTTTTAGTAATTCAGTTTACTTGCGACGACGGACTTCCTTGTTATATGATGCCTGTAGGTGAAGAAAATATGGGAGAACTTCTTTTAAAGTTAATACAAGACTGCAACAATAAGAACGAACGCTTTAGAATACACGCAATAACAGCAGAAATGTTTGAGTTATTAGATCAAGCATTGCCTACTACTTTTTTATTTAAACCTTTGCGCAATTATTTTGAATACATTTATTTGAGTAGCGATTTAATTGAATTGAAAGGGAAGAAATACCAACAAAAACGTAATCATATAAATCGTTTTAAGATACAATACCCTTCGTTTGTATATCAATCCATGTCGTTGGTTCATATATCAGCCTGTAAGGAGTTATATGAAAAATGGATGAAACAGCATTTAGAGAAAAATCCGGATAGTGCCATTCAAGGCGAAAAACAGGCTGTATTTAGAGCATTGGATAACTTTGTAGAGTTAGAATTAAAAGGAGGTTGTTTATTTGTTGATGGCGTTTTAGTAGCATTTACCTTGGGGCAAGCAGTTACCAAAGACACTTTTGTTGTATATATTGAAAAGGCTTTGAATGATTACCAGGGAGCGTATCAGGTAATAAATAATCAGTTTTTGTTGCATGAGGCAACTAAATATACCTTTGTAAATAGAGAAGAAGATTTGGGCATACCTACATTGCGTCAAGCAAAAATGTCTTATCACCCGTATAAATTTTTAGAAAGAGGAAGTGTGTGTTTAAAATAAAAATATGGTTAGTTACGCATTACCACATCAAGTTCCGACAATAAAGAAGCTATGGAAAGAAATTTTTCATGATTCAGACCTGTTTTTAGATGCGTTTTTTACAAACATTTTTAAACTGAATCAATGCCTTGTAAGTACTGAAAATGAGGAACTTTGTGCTGCGATGCAACTATTACCTTATGTCTATTGCGATAAAGGAAAAACATATAAGGCTGTGTATATATATGCTGTTATGACAAAACCAGAGAAACGTAATGCCGGTCATATGGCGTTATTGTTTCAGTTTGCTTTTCAAGAGCTTCATAAACAACAAGTAGACGTTGTTTTTCTTATTCCTCAAAACGAAGGCTTGTTTGAAATGTATAGCAGGTATGGTTTTAAATCGGCATTTACTCAAGCAAAAAAAACACTTCAACTGCCTCTTCTTAATCAACAAGTAATACTACCCACTACACATGATGCGTATGCTTTTTATTTGGAAGTAATGCGTCAACTTAAAACTATTGTTCAAACCTACAAACAGTTTGAATTTGTTTATAAATCAATTTTACAAGAAGGAGGAGAATTGTTAGCAATACAAATGAACGCTACTGTTGAGGCTATTTGTTTTGTTTTACCACATCAAAATACGGTACGTGTTTTAGATGTGGTGGCATTAAATCAACCTGCGTTTGAAAGAATGCTAGGGGCAGTATCTACAAAGTATAATGTGTCAGAAGCTATTGTTTCTTCTTATTTACTACCCGAAAATAACTATATCGGTATGGCTCAATTACTTCAACCCACAAGCCTGCAATTTGAATCGTTACAAACAGCCTATTTGTCGTTAATGCTAAACGAATGATTGTTGTTGTAAGTAATTGATTTCGGATAGTAAAAAACACAGAGTCAATGCTAAATACCAAATCTTTCGTATCTTTGCACTTCGCATAAAATATTTCATTGTTAATTAATAATTTAGTTTAGAATGGCCTCACAAGAAGATGTTTTTAAAAAATTAATAGCTCATTGTAAAGAGTATGGTTTTGTATTCCCGTCGAGCGAAATTTATGATGGGTTAGGAGCAGTGTATGATTACGGACAAATGGGTGTTGAATTGAAGAATAATATAAAAAAATATTGGTGGGATAGCATGGTGCTTCTTCACGATAATATTGTGGGAATAGATGCGGCCATTTTTATGCATCCTACTACTTGGAAAGCTTCCGGACATGTAGATGCCTTCAATGATCCCTTAATAGACAATAAAGACTCCAAAAAACGCTATCGTGCCGATGTGCTAATTGAAGATTTGTTGGCAAAACAAGATGAAAAAGTGGAAAAGGAGTGCGAAAAGGCTGCTAAAAAATTCGGAGATAGTTTTGATAAAGATATGTTTATTAAAACGAATCAACGTGTTATCGATTTGATTGCAAAAAAAGAAGAAATACATACTCGTTTTGTGAAAGCATTAAATGATTCTGATTTAGCAGAATTGAAAAAAATAATAGAAGATTACGAAGTGGTTTGCCCCATAAGTGGTTCAAAAAACTGGACGGATGTACGTCAGTTTAATTTAATGTTTAGTACCGAAATGGGTTCCACCGCAGAGGGTGCTTCTAAAATATATTTACGTCCGGAAACAGCACAAGGTATTTTTGTAAATTATTTGAATGTACAAAAAACCGGTCGTATGCGTATTCCTTTTGGAATAGCGCAAATTGGTAAGGCTTTCAGAAACGAAATTGTAGCCCGCCAATTTATTTTCCGTATGCGTGAGTTTGAGCAAATGGAGATGCAGTTCTTTGTAAAGCCGGGAACTGAATTGGAATGGTTTGCTAAATGGAAAGAAATTCGTTTAAAATGGCATAAAGCATTAGGCTTGGGCGATCACAAATATCGCTACCACGACCATGATAAATTAGCTCATTATGCAAATGCAGCTACAGATATTGAATTTGAAATGCCATTTGGATTTAAAGAAGTTGAGGGAATTCATTCTCGCACCGATTTTGATTTAAGCAGTCACGAAAAATACTCCGGCAAAAACATCAAGTACTTCGATCCGGAACTCAATCAATCATATACCCCCTATGTAATAGAAACATCTATAGGGGTTGACAGAATGTTTTTAAGCGTAATGGCAGCTTCTTACAATGAAGAGCAATTAGAAGGGGGAGATTCTCGTGTAGTGCTTTCTATTCCTCCCATTTTGGCTCCTGTAAAAGTATGTGTGATGCCCTTGGTTAAAAAAGATGGCTTACCTGAAAAGGCACGCGAAATTATCAATGAGTTGAAATACGATTTTAAATGCGCCTACGACGAAAAGGACTCTATTGGGAAACGCTATCGTAGGCAAGATGCTGTTGGAACTCCTTTTTGTGTTACGGTAGATCACGATTCGTTGGTAGATCATTGTGTTACTATACGTTACCGTGATACAATGCTACAAGAACGTATATCTATAAGTGATTTAGGTAGAATTATCGGAGAAAAAGTTTCGATGAAAGAATTGTTTAAGAAAATTGTATAAGATATAAGTTGTTTTTAAACTATAAGGGGGTTACTTTGAAGTGATCCCCCTTATAGTTTGCAGTATCTGTTTTACTCTTATCTAAAATAAAATCAGTAGGCTGTTTCATCTCCTTTAAGCATTAAATAAATGGTACGAAAAATAATGCGTAAGTCTAGCCCAAAGGTCCAGTTTTCTAAATACCAAACATCACGAATAACGCGTTTTTCCATTTCACGTATATTTTTTGTTTCTCCTCTGTGTCCGGATACTTGAGCCCATCCGGTAATGCCCGGTTTACCTAAATGGCGTAGCATGTATTTATCAATTAATTTTGCGTATTCTTCAGTGTGTTTTATCATATGTGGACGAGGACCTACTATGGTCATATCTCCCATTAAAACATTTATAAATTGAGGAGTTTCATCTAAATTTGTTTTTCTTAAAAAAACCCCAATACGTGTAATTCTGTTGTCTCCTTTTTGAGCTTGTTTTAAATCGGCTTCTTTATTTACTTGCATCGATCTGAATTTTATACAGGTAAATGTTTTTCCGTTTTTTCCGGTTCTTTTTTGAAGGAAGAAAATTGGCCCTTTTGAATTGATTTTTACAGCAATACCAATAATTAAAAGAAGAATTGGAAAAACAGTTAAAAGAAAAAGAATTGAAAAAACAAGGTCGAAACTTCTTTTTATAAATGCATTTATAAAATTATCCAACGGTTCTCTTCGAAGTGAAATAATGGGGATATTATTGAAGAATTGTAAGCGAACCTTTTTGTTTAGAAATTTTTTAAAATCAGGAATCAAATAAAAACGAACAAAGTTATTTTCGGCATACGATAGTATAGATAATACTTTTTCATTCTCATTACTGTTAAGGGTGCAAAATATTTCTTCAACTTGTTTGTTTTTGTTTAAAAATGGAATTACTTCATTAAGTTTTCCGCTTATAATAGTATTGTCGTGTAAACTAAAGTTGTCGTTTTTGTCATCGAAAATGCCTAAAAGTTTGTATCCATTCGCTTTATTTTCAACAATTCTATTATAAAACTCTATTGCAATATTTCCAGAACCTACAATAATAATTGGACGCAGAAACTTTTCCTTTATACGAATTATACGTAGTATTCGCAGAAAAATAAATCTCCATAATAAAATAAAAGTAAGGCAGCTAAAAAATAAAGTGAGAAAGTAACTGAATTTTACTTCCTTAATTGCTTGGCTTAGTACGATTAAAAGAAGTAGTACAATAAAATGCAAACCACTTAGCTTAATAACTCTATCAACGATTTCTTCTAAGTTTACAATTCGTCGGTGAAGTATTATGCCTACTTGTGAAAGGGCAATAAAATAACTTAAGTTAAAGAAAAGCAGAAAATTGTTGTTTTTAATAAAAAAATGGTGCGACAAATCTTCTTTGCCTACATAGAAAGCTAAAAAGTAGCAACAATTAATTATAACTATTTCGCCAAAAATAGCTATAAATTTTACAACCGATGAATTTTTACAATTTCTCATTTATACCATCAAACGCAAAATAATTGTTCTTATTTTTTGTTTGTTACAAAATTTTTAACCGAACTAAAACTGTATTTTTGTTTTTTAGGCAGATTTTTTTTATACCCATAGCTGTAGCCATAATAATGCTTTGAGCTATACCCGTATCTTTTCTTTTCAATATCGGAGTCGTTATACACTACATAAAGATTTGTAAGCCTATTGTTTTTATACAATTCATTCAGGTAGAGGATGCTTGCTTTTTCGGTAATGTTTTCTCTGGTTACATATAACGTCATATCACTTATGCGGTTTACCAAAAAAGTATCCGAAATGATACCAACCGGGGCAGTATCTAATAGTATATAATCATATCTTTTTCTTAATTCATTAAACAAGTTATCTAATGCATCTTTGTTGAGTAACTCGTTTGGGTTAGGTGGTATAATGCCGGCTTGAATAATATCTAAGTTTGCATTTAATGTAGATTTCTCAATTAAGTTCTCAAAATCTCCTCCGGTAGCTAAATAGCTTGTAATTCCTTGTTTCTTCTCTAGTCCAATATAGTTTGCCAGACTTGGGTTTCTTATGTCTAATCCAACTAAGAGTACTTTTTTGTCTATCATGGCAAACGTACAAGCAAGGTTTGTTGCTATAAATGTTTTTCCTTCACCCGAAACAGTTGAGGTAACAGCAATTATTTTTTTAGTTGGTTCGCTAACTATAAAAGTCAAATCATTTCTCAACGAACGGAAAAGTTCTGTCATGCTTGAGGTGTCGTTAATACCTACAACGATATTTTTATCTTCTGTATTTTTCGGTATTTCTCCTAATAAAGGTACTTTGCAAAGTTTTTCAAGTTCTTCTCTGTTGGTTATTTTTAGCTCAAACAAATTTTTAATGTAAATGATTATAACAGGTATAACTATTCCGAGTATTAATGCAATTAAAATGATTATGCTTTTTTTAGGTGAAACCGGTGTTGAGTCTGCTCGTGGTTGCGAAACTATTTTTGCTTTTGGAGCCGTTGCAGCAAGCGTTAAATTGGTTTCTTCTCTTTTTTGCAATAAAAATAAATAAAGCGTTTCTTTGATTTGTTGTTGTCGTTTTATTTCAATAAACTCTCTTTCAATACGTGGTATTTGTTGAATTTTATCGGAAGTTAAATTCCCTTCTTTGTTTAAGTCTTTTTTAGCAATGAGCAGTGTTTTTTTTACGTTAGAAACACTGTTCTTTATGCCCGAACGCATATTGTTTAATTGGCTAACAATATTTGTAAGAATTGGATTTGCAGAGGTCGATGCGCTTTCAATTCTTTCTTTTTCAAGGGTTAATTCGTTGTATTTATTTATTAATACAGATAACCCTACGTCTGTAATTCCCAAATTGGGGATGAGTTTGTTTTTATTTTTTTCTTCGTTTACAAAATCGCTTACATAGCCTACTATGTTTAATTGAGTTTCTACTTCTTTTAGTTTTTGTTCATTGGTGCCGGTTTGTTCAAGAAATAGTTTCGCTTCGGAGGATATGTCTGTAATTTTATTGGAAGTTTTAAAATTTTCTACGTTTTGTTCTACGTTACTTAGTTCTATGGATAAGGATTTTAAACGCTCATCAATAAAAATACCTGTATTATAGGCTATTTGATTTTTATCTTCAACAGCCTGAAGGTTATATAATTCTATTAATTTCTGCAAAAATGCTTTTCCTCGTTCGGTATTTTCGTTTTGAATGGAAAGAGAAATAACACTTGATTTTTTAGATGTAGGTGTAATTTTAATATTTTTTGAAATACTTACAGCCACTTTTTCAGGATTAACAACGCTTACAAATAATTCTTCGTTTGTAAATGGGATAGATGGGTTTGGTTCAATTTTTATGCGTCCAAGAGGTAAACCAATAGTTGTAGGAAGGGTATTTGTAGTATATTCCCAAAATTGCCCTTTATAGCTAGTTTCAATGCTGTAATTAGCTCCGCTCTTAGTTATATACATACTAATCATATCTTGTAATGTATCTAAATTACAATGTTGAATAGTAATTAATAATGGCGAGTCTGAATAAAGTTTCAATTTTCTTAAACCCACTTTTTGGGAGTAAACAATATGATAGTTAGTGGCATAAATTGTATTACGAATTAAATCGGCCGATTTGAGAATTTCAATTTCATTGTCGATATTATTTTTTCCGCTAGCCAGTCCTAGTTCATCTAAAATTGCTAACTCAGACATGCCGCTGTCTTCTTCCTTAATTAAAATGGATGTTTTTATTTCATATTCTTTATTGGTCTTTAATAAATAAAAACCGGCTAAAAGAATACATAAGACTACGGATGCCAACATCCATTTCCAATAGGATAAATACTGAAATAATAGTTCTTTTATATTCAATACGTCTTCTTGATTAGTTTCTGTTGTCATGCTGTGGGGTTCTACTACTATTTAAAAACAGTTATTAAAAGAGAAGTGAGGCTAATTAATGTTGAGGTAATTGAAATAGATAATGTTTCTGCACTACTGATAGAAGAAGCATTCGCTTTGTGCTTGTTGGGTTCTACATATACAACGTCGTTTTGTTGTAAATAATAGTAGGGAGAATTTAAAATGTCTTTGTTTTGTAAGTTTAATCGAATAGTTTCTTTTTCTCCCTTTTCATTTTCTCGTAGAAGTAATACATTCGTTCTTTTTCCGTAAAGCGTCATATCGCCTGCCATTGCCAATGCATCAAAAATGCTCACTCGTTCGTTGTTTACTACAAAGCTGCCTGGTTTAGATACTTCGCCCAGCACCGCTATTTTATAATTAATAAAGCGAACATGTACAATTGGTTCTTCGGTAAGGTATTTAGGATATAATTGCGATTGTATGAACAGCTCTACTTCTTTTTTAGTTTTTCCTACTACTTTAATTTTTCCTAAAATTGGAAATGATATAGTACCATCATTATCTACTAAATAGCTTTGTAATCCTACAGACGAATTGATGGATGTATTGCCTATAACGCTGTTGGGAGTAAGCGGTAAATTAAATGCAGATGAAGCTTCGGGAATGGTTGTATTTACAACGATTGTAAGCAAATCTTTAGGTAATATTTTTGATTCAACAATCTTCGATTCTGTAGAGTTTTCGTTTGTGGAATTTTTTAAATAGGGTACTTTTTTATAAGCTGTACAAGCAGTAAATAGATAGATAAACAATGCAGCAATGAAAAACTTATAGTATTGGTTCATAATGAGTTGCAATTAGTAAGGGTAAAACGTATTAACAAAAATAAACATTTTTATTAAAGAATGCTGTACCAATGGTACATTTTTTCTATACCCTCTTCAATTTCAATCTTGTGTTTCCAGCCTAATTGATGTATTTTGTCGACATTAGTTAGTTTTTTGAGGGTGCCGTCGGGCTTGCTTGCGTTGAAAAATAACTTGCCTTTAAAGCCGATGGTTTTTTGAATAATTTCAGCTACTTCTTTGATAGAGAGATCTTTTCCGGTACCGATGTTGATATGTGTATTGCGGATTTCTTTGTTAGCTTTATTGTAGGTGTCAGTAAAATTCACATTTTCCATTACAAATACGGTAGCATCAGCCATTTCCTCACTCCACAAAAATTCTCGTCGTGGTGTTCCTGTACCCCAAATTTCTACTTCAACAGTGCTCTCATTTTTTCGTAGTCCGTATTTGTTTAATATTGCAATAATTTCGTTTTCTTTAGCTTCACCATTTATGCCTTCGATAGGTCGGCGGGTGAGGTCTTTTCTTATTGCATCCCAATTTTCATTTTCTAAACACTTGCCTAAATGAATTTTGCGAATTAATGCAGGTAGTACATGTGAGGTTTCTAAATTGAAATTGTCATTTGGACCATACAAGTTTGTTGGCATTACCGACACGAAATTAGTGCCGTATTGAATATTATAACTTTCGCACATTTTTATGCCGGCAATTTTTGCTATAGCATAAGGTTCATTGGTGTATTCTAAGGGAGAAGTAAGCAAACAATCTTCCGGCATAGGTTGAGGAGCTTCTTTAGGATAAATGCAGGTACTGCCTAAGAAACACAGCTTTTTTACCCCATTAACATAAGATTGATGAATGATGTTGTTTTGAATTTGTAGGTTTTCGTAGATAAAATCGGCGCGGTAGGTATTGTTTGCAACAATTCCGCCAACTTTTGCTGCTGCCAAAAATACATATTCAGGTTTTTCTGTAGCAAAAAATGCAGCTACAGCATCTTGATTTCTCAAGTCTAACTCGTCGAATGATTTACCAATTAGGTTTGTATAGCCCTTACTCTGTAAATTTTTCCAAATAGCAGAGCCTACCAAACCATTGTGACCGGCTACATATATTTTACTGTTTTTTTTCATTTTGTAAATTTATCCACGAATTACACGAATTATCACGAATTTAAATAGAATAACTTTAATATTTCTTATAATACCATTCTTTTATATTCTAGACTTTTAGATCCGAAATTTATTAGTATTCCAACTTTTATTCCTGTTGTTTTTAAATAATTTAGGAGTTGAGATTCATGTTCTGTTGTCAGTTTATTTAAAGCTTTAATTTCTACAATCACTGAATTGTAACATATAAAATCTGCAATATATTTTTTGTCAAGGAAGTTTCCTTTGTATTTAATTTTTAATTCTTTTTGTTCTTCAAATGGAATATTTGCTTTGTCCATTTCCAACCATAATGCTTCTTGATAAACTCCTTCTAAATATCCGTTTCCAAGCTCTTTGTGAACTTCCATTGCAGCTCCAACAATATTGTAAACTTCATCTTTACATAATAAGTCAGCCATTAGCTTTAACAATTAGTGTTAATTTGTGAAAATTAGTGGACAATATTATTTTAGAGGATTACTCAAAGTAATTTAGAATGGAGTACCCGCCTTCTTTTAAATACGAATCTTTTTGCATCAGTTTTAAATCGCTTTGCATCATGTCTTTTACCAATCCGGCAAGGTCATATTCTGGTTCCCAGCCAAGTACGGTGCGTGCTTTTGTGGCATCGCCAATTAACAAATCTACCTCTGTTGGGCGGAAATATTTTGGGTCAACACCCACAACTTGTTCTCCAATGCGGGCTTTGATAGCAGCCAAGTATTGTTCGCCAACAGCTGTTTTGAATTTTGCTTCGTCGATGGTATTAATATATGCTTTTTCATCGGCATCTTTCCCTTTAAACTCAATACCAATACCTGCTTCGGCAAAGGCCATGCTGATAAAATCCCGTATCGTTGTAGTTACTCCTGTTGCAATTACGTAATCGTCGGCTTTGTCTTGTTGTAAAATGAGGTACATGGCTTTGATATAGTCTTTGGCATGACCCCAGTCGCGCTTCGACGATAGATTTCCCATAAAAACCTGAGTTTGTAAGCCCAAGGCAATTTTTGAAACGGCGCGTGTTACTTTACGTGTTACAAAAGTTTCACCGCGTAAAGGTGATTCATGATTAAATAAAATACCATTTGAAGCATGCATCCCATAAGCTTCGCGGTAGTTAACGGTAATCCAGTAGGCGTACATTTTGGCTACGGCATACGGACTACGAGGGTAGAATGGAGTTGATTCTTTTTGAGGTACTTCTTGTACCAAGCCATAAAGCTCGGAAGTTGAAGCTTGATATATTCTTGTTTTTTTGCTCAAATCCAATAAACGAACGGCTTCTAAAATACGTAGAGTACCAATTCCATCGGCATTGGCGGTATATTCCGGTGTGTCGAAACTTACCTGCACATGACTCATGGCTGCTAAGTTATACAACTCATCGGGTTGAACCTCACCAATAATACGTGTAAGATTCATGCTATCAGTTAAATCGCCATAGTGCAACACTAAGTTGCGGTTTTCCATATGTGGGTCTTGGTACAAATGGTCGATACGATCGGTATTAAACAAGGACGAACGCCTTTTAATACCGTGAACGGTATATCCTTTTTTTACTAAATATTCGGCCAAATAGGCACCGTCTTGACCAGTGATGCCTGTGATAAGTGCAGTTTTACTCATAAAGAGGCTCTGTTTTGAATTTTAGTGCAAATTTAACAAAAAAAGGGAAACTACCTATGTATGCACTAATAACTAAGTTTTTATTTGAATTATATAAGCTGTTTAGAATGAAATAGGTTGAGTCTCTTTTATATCTACAATCTATTTATTTTTAATAACTTGGAATAAACTGTAATTAATTTTTTTGACTCAAATTCCCAAGATAATTCTTTTAATACTCTGTTATAGCCATATTCTCCCATTTTATTTCTTTCTTTTTCATTGTCTAAAAGAAACTCTATCTTTTCTGCAAAATCATTGATATCATCATTCTTAGCATATAATGAAGCATCCTGGGCAGAAAACTTCCCTTCTTTTAAATCAAATTGTACGATGGCTTTTTTCAAGGCCATATATTCCATAATTTTATTCATGGTAGATAGGTTATTCATTTCAGTTGGTTTGTCTGGATTGACACAGATATCTGCAGTATTTAAAACTTCAATAAGTGTTTGATC
>JAFGVL010000129.1 GCA_016938015.1 Paludibacteraceae bacterium | reverse complement strand
GGCATACTGGCACATATTGAAGACGAACTGATGGAGTTAGACATGAATGAGGATGGATTTATGGATCAACCCAAAGTAAAACAACAAAACATACTCAACAAATGGCAGTACTTGCAGGATAAATACATGTTAAACGTATTACTTCGCTTTTTAAATGAAGATAGAACAAGCGGTCAATTAAGTGGTATTTTAAACCCTTACACCATAGATATCAAGAGTAAACGCTACGAGTTTTTTGCCAAAAACGGCTATCTATTTAAGGATAAACACGAAAGTAGCTTGGGCTTAATTATTAGTGGTAGCTTACATCAGAATGAGTCGTTATTTGGAACAAAAACCTATACCGGCGAACAAAAAAACTGGTATGCCAATTTGATTTTTCAAACAGCCTTGAGTAAAAAACACAAGCTCTCTACAGGAGCCGGTTTGAACTACGACTCTTATGCCGAAACGCTGAATACAAATCCGTTTAACAATAACGAATCAACACCGGGAATATTTGCAGAATATACGTATAATCAACTCGATAAAATAATCGTTTTAGCAGGAGCTAGAGCCGATTACAGTTCTTTATACGGGTTGTTTTTTACTCCCCGATTACACCTAAAATATGCTTTAGCAAAAAGTTTTAATTTACGTGCATCGGCAGGTAAAGGATATCGTACACCAAATGTGTTGGCCGAAAATAGTTTTTTATTGGCAAGTAGCAGAACCCTAAACATTGCTAACGATTTAAAACAAGAAGAAGCGTGGAATTATGGTATTACAGCAACCGCCTACATTCCTATAAACAAAAGAGAATTAACCCTTCAAGGAGAATATTTTCACACCAACTTTATCAATCAAACGGTAAGCGACTTGGATTCAAATCCTCATGAGGTAAACCTAATAAATATATACAAAGGCTCATTTGCCAACAGTATCCAACTGGAAGCTTCGATCGAAATTTTAAAAGGATGGACGCTTACGGCTGCCCACAGAATAACAGATTCCAAACAAACTATTAACGGAGAGTTAAGAGAAAAACCACTTACAAATAGGTATAAGAGTTTGATTACTACATCTTACCAAACACCACTTAAAAAATGGCAATTTGATTTTACGGCACAATTAAATGGGGGTGGCAGGATGCCCGATCCGGATGTAAACAATCCATTATGGAACAAAGAGTTTAAACCCTATTCGGTATTTAATGCTCAAATTACCAAATATTTTCGCACATGGTCTATCTATATTGGAAGCGAAAACATCGGAAATTATACGCAAAACAACCCCATTATTGACGTAGCCAATCCGAGCGGAAGTAATTTTGATGCGACCATGATTTGGGGACCCGTACATGGAAGAAAAATATACGCCGGTTTACGATGGGCGTTACCTAAAAAATAATTATTGTTTAATTTAATACCTATAACTTATGAAATCAATTACATTAAAAACAGCACTTATTGCATTATTGGTAGGAACTAGTATTGCCGTATTCAGTCAGAAAAAAAGCAACTTTAAAACAACTATGTTTACCGTAAGCATGGACTGCGAAAGTTGCAAAGTAAAAATTGAAAAAAACATGGCTTTCGAAAAAAGCGTTAAAGCTATGAATGTAAACTTAGAAGAAAAAATAGTTTGCATTACTTACAACACAAAAAAAAATAACGACCAAAATTTAATTGCAGCTTTTAAAAAACTAGGGTACGAAGCTGCCGTAAAACAAACCGGATGTTGCAAAAAAGCGGGTAACGAAAACTGTGTAAAAAAATGTACCGCTACAAAGAATTGTGATAAAACAACCCTAAAAGAAGGCAATAAATAAATTTACAACAGAAAAATAGTTGGTTATTTCTTTCAATTTCATAAAAGGCTTATTTAAAGAACCTTTTGTGAAATAAATGAAAAAAATCAGGCTTTTTTTATAAAAGTTATAAACATTTTGCATTGATAATTGTTTTATAGTTAAACAATTAAAAAATTCAATCAATAATCATGGCAACGCAACGTATTTCAATAGTAGCAACAATAGTTTTTCTATTTTTTACACTGCAGATATTTGCAAGTGATACAGAAAGATTTAACAAAATAACATTTGAGGTTCCAATGCTATGCGATAGCCATATAGAAAAAATACAAGCTTTTATAATTGAAGAATCGGCAATAAAAAACATCGATATCAATATTAGCAACAAAACAATAGAAGTCCTTTACGATAAAGAAGCCTTATCAAAAAATCAATTGATAGAGCAAATCGAAAAGCTTGGATTGGTAGATGTTGTTTGTATTAACGAAAAAACTGCCGACAACGACTGTGGATGCGATGACCAAGGATGTAAACGATTTAAATAAAATATTACACACCAACCTAATGTTTATCTTCGTGTGGAATATAGTCTGCCTTGACTATACCTTAGAGGCTTCAATTAGTTGAAGCCTCTTTTGGTAAAACAACTCATCTTATTATACAACTAATCCATTTCAGTAATAAATTTATAAACAAGACAAAGAACTACAATAGAGCTATATACAAAAAACTATTCGAAACATATCTCGATAAAACAGTAAACTTATGCCTAATAATGCGTAATTCTATTTGATTTTGTAATATCTTTGTTGCCTTAAAATTGTAAAAACCCACAAAAAATGACTATAAAAGAAATACCTTCATTAAAAATTGGATCATTAGAAATGAATCCGCCAATAATACAAGGAGGCATGGGGGTGAGAGTTTCCGGCTCCGGATTAGCATCGGCGGTTGCAAACGAGGGATGTGCAGGAATAATTGCTAGCGTTGGTTTAGGTGATTATGAAAATCAACCGGCCTCCAAATTTGTAGAAGTTAATAACGAAGCCCTACGGAACGAAATTAGAACGGCACGTGCAAAAAGCAAAGGCGTGATTGGAGTAAACGTAATGGTAGTTCTATCAAACTTCGAAGAATTAGTAAAAGTTTGTGTTGAAGAAGATGTTGACATGATTATTAGTGGTTCAGGCTTGCCACTAGACCTGCCAAAATATTTAAATGGGAAAGATATTAAATTAATACCTATTGTTTCCTCGGCAAGAGCGTTGGATGTCATCTGTAAAAAATGGAAACAAAATTATAATACACAACCCGATGCTGTAATAGTTGAAGGTTACATGGCTGGTGGGCATTTAGGATACAATGTTGATGATATTTTAAACGGCACCGTAAAATCGCTTGAAGAATTAGTTGTTGAGTTAGTTGATTATACTAAAAAAATGGAGACTCCAATTCCGGTTATAGCCGCAGGAGGTGTTTTTGATGGGGCTGATATTGTTAAATTTTTAAAACTTGGAGCTTCCGGTGTGCAAATGGCAACCCGTTTTGTTTGCACGGACGAATGCGACGTAGATATGAAATTTAAGCAAGCATATCTTGATGCTAAGAAAGAAGATATAGTAATTATAAAAAGCCCTGTAGGTTTACCCGGAAGAGTAATTAAGAATGAATTTGTTAAACACATAGTTGAAGGTGCCGAAGTACCCTTTAAATGTCGCCATCATTGCTTACGCACTTGTAATCCTAAAACAGTTCCATTTTGCATAGCCAAAGTACTGGGAGATGCTTCTAGGGGCACATTTAGTAATGCTTTTGCTTTTGCAGGCTCAAATGCATACCGTTGTACTGAGATTGTTCCTGTAAAAAAACTTGTTGATCAACTAAAATCAGAGATTCTTGAAAATTTGTAATTAAATAATCAGATACAAACAAATAAGACATAAAAAAGCCGAACAGTAATTGTTCGGCTTTTTTATGTCTCATTTGTTATAAACTTAAATTAAGTTTACATACACATCAGTTCCATCTTCTTCTAAATAAATTTTAGCTTCACGAGCCAACCAACCAAGCGCCGAATACAAATCTTTATCTGTAAGCTTGGTAGCTTTTTTTAGTTCTTTTACACTTTTTTTACTGCCATCGTTCAAAGCAGTCCAAATTAAACCGGCATTTTCTCCAATTTTTGTTGTCATACTATTCGTTTTTTTTAAGTAAAATTGATTGAGTTTTTGTTAACTTTTACAAATCTATAATAAAAAATCAAGATATTGAAAAATATTTTCATGTTTTATACCATAAAAATAAATATACTTAAAAAACAAACTGAGTTATGAGTTTTTTAATAAAATCCCATTTTTAGGGTAATTTTTATTTGGAAAACCTATTTTATAATAGCATTATTATTCGAAGCGTATAGACTTGGCCGGCAATATTCTACTAATAAGATAAGAAGGTAACAGAAGCATTAGTACAGAACAAATAAATGTACCAATGTTTAGTAAAAGAATATATACTAAATTGATGGTTACCGGTACAAATGTAACATAGTATGTTTCGGGGTTTAATGGGATTAAGTGGGTGTAATACTGAATAAGAATTAATCCTACACCTAATACATTACCCCACAACATGCCTTTACCTATTAAAAAAAACGAATGGTATAAAAACACTTTGCGTATCGACCAGTTTTTAGCACCCATTGCTTTGAGTACACCTATCATATTTGTACGTTCTAAAATAAGAATTAGCAAGCCCGAAATCATATTAAAACCTGCAACAGTAAGCATTAGCACAAGAATAATTATCACATTCAAATCCAACATATCAAGCCACGAAAATATTTGTGGGTTTAAATCTTCTATGGTACGCGAAAAGTAAGTAGAACCATCCGGATTTAACCTATTTGCGATACGAAAATAAATCTTATCTCCCAGTTCATCCAAACGATTATAATCATTAATTAAAATTTCTAAACCACTAGCTTGCGTATTGTTCCAGTTATTAAGTTGTTGTATCTGTTTAATATCGGTAAGAATAAATAATTTATCATACTCAACAAAATTAGTACAATAAATACCTACCACCTTAAATTTTCTAGCCCGGATATAATCATCTTCAATGAAATAAGTAAAAAAGCTGGAATCTACCTTTAAATGAAGTAATCGTGCTAAATAAGAAGAAATAATGGCTTCTTTTGAAGCAATAGAGTCGTTGAGAGAAATAGTTGACCCTTGTACTAAATTTTTGGCATAAAAATTCCAATCGAAATCTGCTCCTACCCCTTTTAATACAACGCCTTGCACATCTTTATCCGTTTTAATTATGCCGGGTTTAGTGGCATATCTTTGAATATGGGATATGCCTTCAATTTTTGAAAGGCTCTTTACTAAACTATCTGAAGCATAAATCGGCGCTGTTTCAAAAGTTTCGTTGCTATCAAAATTAGTAACTTGTATGTGAGAACCAAAAGCGATGACTTTATTTCGAATTTCTTGTTTAAAACCCAGCACAATAGAAACCGTAATAATCATAACAGCAAGTCCGAGAGCAATACCCAATGTTGCTACACGCACGGCAGGACGAGACACGGTTTTGTGCCCCTTCTTACTGAAATGAATTCGTTTTGCTATAAATAATTCTAGGTTCATGAAATAAAGATGAACGATTAAAGATAAGAGATGAACAAATATAAGCGATTAGGTTTAACCTTTTCGTTAATCGCTAATCGCTTATCTCTAATCGTTTGTTAGATTGTTCTTCCCGGATAAACCTCCAAGGCTTTTTCTAATACATTTAAGGCCTTTACCAAATCTTCTTTTTTAAGCACATAAGCAATTCTTACCTGGTCTTTGCCTACTCCTTGTGTAGTGTAAAACCCTGAAGCCGGAGCCATCATAACGGTTTGTCCTTCGTACTCGAAATCGGTTAATAACCATTCGCAAAATTTATCGGCATCATCTATTGGCAATCGAGCTACTGTATAAAAAGCACCCATCGGAATAGGAGAATACACGCCCGGAATTCTATTCAAGCCGTCAATCAAACATTTTCTGCGTTCCACATACTCTTCATACGTATCGCGAAAATAATCGTCAGGAGCATCCAAAGAAGCTTCGGCAGCTATTTGTCCGATAAGAGGCGGACTTAAACGTGCTTGACAAAATTTCATCAAGGTATTACGCAAGGCTTTATTTTTAGTAATAACTGCTCCAATACGAATACCACACTCACTATATCTCTTTGAAACCGAATCAATTAAAACTACATTTTCTTCAATACCAACCAAATGACAAGCAGAAATATAAGGAGAACCGGTATAAATAAACTCACGATACACTTCGTCCGAAAACAAAAACAAATCGTATTTTTTGACCAAATGTCTGATTTGATTCATTTCATTGCGCGAATACAAATATCCGGTAGGATTATTTGGATTGCAAATCATTATACCTTTTGTTTTTTCGTTAATTAGCTCCTCAAATTTTTCCATTGCCGGTAAAGCAAAACCATCTTCTATAGTAGAAGTAACCGTTTTGATAATAGCTCCTGCGGAAACGGCAAAAGCCATGTAATTTGCATAGGCAGGTTCGGGCACAATAATTTCATCGCCCGGATTTAAACAAGCTAAAAATGCAAACAAAACAGCTTCTGAGCCTCCGGTAGTAATTAAAATATCGTCGGCAGCCACATTTATATTAAACTTTGCATAATAATGCACCAATTTTTCACGATAACTTCGGTTGCCATCACTTGGGCTATATTCCAGTATGGTACGGTCAATATTTCGAATAGCATCAATAGCAACTTGCGGTGTAGGCAAGTCCGGCTGTCCGATATTTAAATGATAAACTCTTAATCCCCTAGCCTTTGCAGAATCGGACATTGGCACTAACTTACGGATAGGCGATGCAGGCATCTCTATTCCTCTATCAGAAATTTTTGGCATCTTTTTTTATAATTAACGATTATACAAACTACTTTTTACAAAAAAATATAAAATTAACTGTTTTGTGTAAAAAAGAAAAACAGCTTTATTATTTGAACTTACAAAGATAGTAATAATTGATAGTTGAAGAGTATAAAAAAAGCTACTCGTTGTGCTGTTAAACTTGAGTAGCAATTTTACTATTTATAATTAAACATCTCAAACTTCAGAATCTACACAAGCTCTACTATCCAGTACTTCACGAATAATTTTACCAACCGCAACATGATCGGGGTGAGCAACATAAACCGCCAATGCTTCTAGTGATTCAAACTCAGTAATCAAGCTAATATCATACAACTCAGAAGGATTTGTATTAATACCAACGCTTAACAACTTAATTTGCGGAATAGAAGCAGGTAAAGCCTCCAAACCCTTTTTTATTTCATTTAGTTTTAAACTCTTTGCTTCTTCCTTTTCAAAGGATTTTAATTTAAAGAGCACGATGTGACGTATCATCTTAGTTCCTATTTTTATAATGTTATTATAAGCCTACAAAGTTAAACAAAAGAAAAACAAAAACAGATGCTCGATAATGGTTTTTACTGCATAAAAATTTACAACAAAAATTTAACGAACTTTTTCTTACTATGAATTGCTTTTTACGTATTTTTACGCGCCAAAACAACCCAAATTTTATAGAAAAAACAGCATATTTATTATGGCAAAAAAAATTAGCAGCCAACTGCTTCATAAAAAATGGAAAAGTTTTGTATCGTGGAGAAAAAAATGCAAAGCAAGTTTTAAAAAAGCTCCTTGGTATAAAAAATTACTTAGAATTGGTATCAATCTAACCCTACTGTTTTTTCTATATCTTTTTTTGGTAGATATTAATTTTCTTTGGTTGTTTGGTAAGTCGCCCGGACTTTTAAGCATTAGTAATCCACAACAAAACGAGGCTTCCGAAATATACAGTGCCGATGGCAAACTGATTGGAAAATATTTCAGAGAAAACCGTACTCCGGTAAAATACGAAGAAATAGCACCCATCATGATTAAAACCTTGGTTGCAACTGAAGATGAAAGGTTTTATGAACACATGGGTATTGATGTTCAAGGTTTGTTTGCTGCAGCAAAAGACATGTTACACGGTAAGGCACGTGGTGCCAGCACCATTTCTCAGCAACTGGTAAAAAACATGTTTAAAACTCGGTCGCAATATTCTAAGGGGCTTTTTGGCTATATTCCGGGGTTCAACCTCATTATTATGAAAACAAAAGAATGGATTACTGCCGTAAAAATCGAGTTATTTTACAACAAGCAAGAAATTCTTACCATGTATTTTAATACCGTTGATTTTGGCAGTAATGCATATGGCATTAAAACAGCTTGTAAAACTTATTTCAACAACAACCCTATCGATTTAAAAATAGAGCAAGCGGCCACTTTGGTTGGCTTACTTAAAGCTACAACCACCTACAACCCGCGCATTAATCCAATAAATAGCAAAAAACGCCGAAATATAGTATTAGACAATCTGGCAAAGCAAAATATAATTTCTCAACAGGAATGTGACTCACTCAAACAAATCCCTATCCAACTCCAATACAAAGTAGAACAGAATTACGATGGGCAAGCTCTTTATTTTAGAGAAGCTATAGTTGAATCGTTGAAAGATTGGTGCAAAGAAAACGAAGTTGATTTATATTCGGATGGATTAAAAATTTACACCACCCTCGATACTCGCCTACAAAAATATGCAGAAGATGCGGTAGAAAAACAAATGAAAATTGTACAACGCAACTTCGATAATCACTGGAATAATGAAGAGCCTTGGCGCGACGAAAATCAACAAGTAATTGCCCATTTTATTGAGGATATTGCAAAAAGAACAAGCACATATAAAAACTTGGCAGAAAAATATCCGAACAACCCCGACTCTATTTGGATTGTACTAAATACACCTCATAAAATGAAGGTATACGACTACAAAATAGGCGAACGAGACACTACGCTAAGTACAATGGATTCTATTAGATATATGGAGCGGTTTATGCACACCGGCTTTTTAGCAATGGAGCCTAATAACGGTTTTGTAAAAGCATGGGTTGGCGACATCGATTTTGGGTTTTGGAAATACGACAAAGTAACATCGAAACGCCAACCGGGATCTACTTTTAAATTATTTGTTTATGCCACCGCCATGAATAAAGGATTAGCTCCTTGCGATAAACGAAGAGATCAATACATTGCTTGGGATTATATGGAAAATGGAGAACAAAAACGCTGGATACCTCGCAATGCCACGGGAGAATATACGGGAGATACCATGACCTTAAAATATGCTTTTGCCCGTTCGTTTAATAGTGTAGCGGTACAAATTGCTAAAGAGGTTGGTATTGAAAACATTATTCGCACAGCTTATGCAATGGGAATAAATACACCTTTAAACTCCATACCTTCGGTTTGTTTAGGCTCTTCGGATGTTTCGCTAATTGAATTGGTCAACTCTTACTGTACGGTTATTAACGATGGTGTAAGACAAGAACCTGTTTTAGTTACCCGTATTGAAGACAAAGACGGAAAAGTAATTTACGAATACCAACAAGAATCAAAACAAGCGCTACCCTACGAAACAGCCTTTTTAATGACTCAAATGCTGCGTGCCGGTCTAACAGAACCTTTAGCAACTTCGCAAGCACTTTGGGCATATGATTTATTTCGACACAACACCGAATTTGGAGGCAAAACCGGCACTTCGTCTAATCACTCAGATGCATGGTTTGTAGGAGTAACACCCAAATTGGTAGGAGGAGCTTGGGTGGGTGGCGAACACCGTTGTATTCATTTCCGAACCGGAAAATTGGGCGAAGGAAGCAAAACAGCTCTGCCTATTTTTGGTTACTTTATGGAAAAAGTGTTAGACGATGAATCGCTCAAAAACTACCGAGCCAAATTTCCAAAACCTAAACAAAAAATCAGTAAATCATACCTATGTCAAACGCCTTATCCAAAAATTGTTGACGACAGCATAGATGTAGTAGCCGATACCATTTTAGTTGGTTCTGAGAGTAATAATTAAGAGCCCCACCCCAACCCTCCCCGACAGAGAGGAAGCCTCTTAATACTAACGACACGAAATTTGATTTTATTTGTTTTTAGAGTTAAAACGAAAAGAATAGAATTAGCTACATTTAACGCATTCAGTCTCCCTCCCTGTCGGGGAGGGTTGGGGTAAGACTTTGCATTTTTAACATTTCTTCACAACCCCCCATCAACACTACAGAATAAGCCAAAAAACATGTTAAAAAACATGTTTTTAAGCAAAACTTATCAACAATTCCTTGCCTTTGCCCTGAACAAACCTTACCTTTGTAGCGTTATTTAATTAAATAATTATTTGATAAACAATCATTTGATTAGACAACAACCTTAATCAACGGATTAAGATTAGTTATTGGTCAGCTTTTAAGACTGACTTAGTAGTAACGAAAACCATTTTTATGATTCGATTAAAAACAACTTTCTTGTTGTTTGTTCTACTTTTTTTAGTGTCGTTTACCCCTTCTATTCAAAAAGCTTCTATTAACAAAAGCTTATCAAACGAAGGATGTAATGAACTACAACAAGAATTGGACACAAACAAAGGACATCTTGTTTTGATTAATTTTTGGGCTTCGTATCATGCGAACTCAAGAATTGAAAACATCAAATTTGCGAATTTGATGAAAAACAACAACGGTTTTGTAGTGATTTCAGTGTCTCTTGATACTTATCAATCTGTTTTTGAAGAAACAGTAAAAAGAGACGGCTTGAGTTGTGTACAAAACATTCATGCAACAAACGGCTTTGATTCCAAGTTAGCCAACAAGTATAAACTTGGAAATGATTTTGGAAACCTTTTGCTCGACGCCAAGGGTAAAGTTTTAGCTAAAAACCTTACAGCAGATGAGCTGAGAGCGTATCTTCAAAACTAACAAATTAAATCTCGTAATAATTAAAGAGGTTAGCTTCAATCGCTAACCTCTTTTTTCTTTTACCACTCCATCAATTATTTGCCTGCTTATTTTCTCTTCTTATATTTTTCATATTTTTCCAACACCTCACGCATATAGCGATGGGTTTGTAATCCCCTAAAATAGCCATGTTTAACCAATGGGTCGGCATAATATTCTTTCTTGCTTTTTAGGAGCATGTATTGTTCTACATTATCATACCAAATATGGGGGTTTTTACCATATTTTTCGGCCAATGCCATTGCATCAGAAATATGCCCATCGCCGGCATTGTACGATGCCAATATAAACTTTATACGTTCATCCTTATCTGTTATTTCACTGTATTTTCTATCCAGCATTTTTAAGTATTTTGTAGCGGCATCTATATTAGCTTCGGGATTTGATATATTTTCATCAGTTAAGCCAAAATTTCTTCCGGTACGTGGCATTAGTTGCATTACACCCCTAGCTCCGGCCCATGACACTACGCTTGAGTCAAATTTAGATTCGCTATAAGATACAGCGGCTAAAAGCATCCAATCCCAACCTAAGCGTTCGGCGTATTTTTTAAACAGCTTATCGTAGGGAGAAATAGCTCCTTTGGGAATGTGAATTTTTCGTTCTCCAAAAAATTTACTGCGCACAAAGTACTTATTATACAACTTGGAATAGTGTATTTTTTCAGCTTTATCGGCTAACCATTTATTAATGGTTTGTTGGAATATGGGTGATGTAGTAGGAACTGCCCATGCAGAACGCTGATTAAAACTAACCGCTATTTTACAATCAATATTACGGAAGTATGTTTTGTTTAATAAGGCCACATCATTTTCGGCAACAGTATAATCAATGGCACCTGTAGAAACCATCTCTATCAAATTATCTATAGCAAGCGTATCATTGGCTTTAGTTATTGTAATACCGCCTCCAATTTCTTCATTTAAGTTAATCAATCGTTCTTCGTATTTAGTTCCGGGCAACACATACACCTCTTTACCAATCAAATCAACTACATTATTTATCATCTGTTTTGAAGCTCGTTGCACAAGCACCTGATTATTGATATATTCGTTACTTATATACAAGAGCTGGTCTTTTAGTTCATTTTTAATTGTGATTCGGTATGCGGCTAAATCGACCTCTCCGTAAATAAGCATCTGTATTAAATCGGGTTCGCTTGTAGCGGTTACAATTTTCAATTCCAAATCATGTTCTTCGGCAAATTTAGCGCATAGCTCATAATCGAATCCCATTTCTTCTCCCTTAAACGTAAAATAAGAAGATGAACCGAATAAGGTGCCTGCTACCAAGGTATCGCGTGCTTGAATTGCCCCAAAATCGGTTAATGGTATTTCTGTTTTTTCTTTTTTACAAGAAAAAAAGAAAAATGCGGTTAGAATTATAAGAATTATTTTTCTCATTTCTATATCTCTTTCAATAACTATTTTACCTACGGCTACACCCCAACACTCAAAATATTTTCAGATTTAATAAGCTCTTTCCCTGCAAAACGTAGTAGTAGTTGCGCAGTAGCCACTACATCTTTTTCACAGTAGGTAGCAATACGTTTTAAATCTTTTTCTTTATAGTACACCATTGCTACTTGGCTACCATCAATATCATCTTTAGGCGTAGGTATGCCAAAAATTGCAGTAAGCAATTTAAGCGAAGTATAGTTTTTATAATCTCCAAATTTCCACAATTCAAGCGTATCTAAAAATGGAATTTCCCAAGGTTTTTTACCTGCTACACGTAACGAAACCGGCAATGTTAAACCATTTACTAACATTCTTCTGCAAATATAGGGCACATCAAATTCCTTGATATTATGACCACACAGGGTATGGTCTTTTGTGCTCATAAATTTAGTAAGTAACGAAGAAAACTCTATCAACAACGCTTTCTCGTCATCTCCACAAAACGATTTTGTACGAAAACAAGTAGTTGCCGTTTTATCAAAGTGAATATAGCCTACCGAAATGCACACTATTTTCCCAAACTCGGCATAAATACCGGCTCCATTTGCAAATACATCTTGAGATGTCCAATTGAGTGGATAGCGTTCAGGGTTACGTGTTTGTAGCGCAAGAGCCTTTTCATCCCAAAGGTGAGCCATTTCGGCAGACATATCTTGATAATTGGCTACTTGCGGTACCGTTTCAATGTCTAAAAAAAGAATTTTATCCCAATAAAGATCAAGCATAATACAATTTATCGATATACAATTAAAATTCAAAGATATAAATAATGAAATATAAATAAAGGAATAGTATAAAAAACTCATTGGGGAAACTTACTCCTCCCCTACAAGAGGGAGTTGTGAGGATACTAACTTTCCTTGCCAAGTATTTCGCTCTCGCAGTCGTTTTTTAAGTTTATCGGTAAACTCAAAGTTTTTTAAGCCCCATTGAGGCATAATTAGTAATTCTTTAGGAGATTGTGAAACAAAGCGTTCGATAGCAATTGCCGGATGTAAGCGTTCTAAAAAATCAACCAATAGTTCGATATAATCTTCAAGTTCAAAAAACTGAAACCAATCGGGATGCTGTTTGTATTGTTCCGCCATACTTGTTCCTCTAATAAGTTGCAATTGGTGTAATTTCAGAGCATTGATAGGCAGTGTGTTTAACACATCCGTTGCGGCTAGTAGCATTTCGCGGGTTTCGTGGGGCAATCCCAATATCAAATGTGCTCCTACGTGAATAGTTCGCTTGGCTGTTTTTTGGATGGCTGTTATCGAATCGGAAAAACTATGACCACGATTAATACC
This sequence comes from Paludibacteraceae bacterium, assembly GCA_016938015.1. Classification (GTDB taxonomy): domain Bacteria; phylum Bacteroidota; class Bacteroidia; order Bacteroidales; family Paludibacteraceae; genus JAFGVL01. The sequence continues at coordinate 10,580 of JAFGVL010000129.1, read as the reverse complement.
GGCTAAAGTACTATCGTAAACCGATTCAACGCCATATTCTACCATCACATACTTGTTTTTGGCTATGGTAGCTAAATAATCCAGCAGTTCATCTGACACACAATCGGGTCGTGTACCTATTACCATTCCAACCACACCGGAAATAGACAAAGCCTCCTCATATATTGCTTTTAGCTTTTCAAAATCGGCGTAAGTATTGGTGTACGATTGAAAGTAAACCAAGTAGTATTGGGTAGTGTATTTATATCGAAAAAACTCAATTCCGTTCAACACTTGTTCTGTAACCGTTTTTTCGGGTTTACAATATTCAGGACTAAACGACAAATTATTACAATAAGTACATCCTCCTACCCCTTTACTCCCATCTCTATTAGGGCAAGTAAAGCCGGCATTTACAGATATTTTCTGAACCCTATTAGGGAAAAAATCGTGAAGCACCGAAGCGTAATCGGAATAATATTTAGTAGAGCTTATCATGCTATGCAAAGATAAATAATAATAGTAAAGGTTAACGAGAAATCAGTTTGCAAACCAAAATAATTTCCCCAAATTTGTATTCAAATGTATACTGATTTTAATTATCAAACACTCAAGCTTGAAGACGATTACGAAGGAAAAGTAATCGCTACATTGATTTCCGACAAAAGAAATGTAGGTAACAGACCGTCTATTTTATACATACACGGATTTATCGATTACTTTTTCCATACTCACGTAGCAACTGCTTTTGTGGAAAAGGGATTCGATTTTTATGCCTTAGAACTTCGCAAATACGGACATTCACTACTTCCACATCAACACCCTAATTATTGTAGAAATATAGAAGAATATTTTGAAGAAATAAGCCTTGCGCTTAACCATATTTTTAACCAATGTAAATCATCTATCAGCTTACTGGGTCATTCTACCGGAGGTTTAATTGCTACATTCTACCTACACAAGGGGAATAAAAAACAGTTAGTTGACAAACTAATTCTTAATTCGCCGTTTTTAGAGTTTAACACCCAACCTAAAATCATACAAATATTAGGAATACTCTTATCAAAACCTATTTCAAGAATTTTTCCTTATGCAGGAATAAATAATGCCGTAAATCCGATTTACCCCCAAAGTTTGCACAAAGATTATCAGGGAGAATGGGATTTTAACTTAAAATACAAACCTATTGAAGGATTTCCGGCATATTTCAGTTGGATACATGCTATTAGTAAGGCGCAAAAACAAATAAAAAATTTACCACCTTTACAATTACCTGTATTATTGTTACATTCCGATAAATCATTCATACCAAAAAAAAATATTGAAAAAGTACACACTGCAGATATTGTGCTGAATAGCCAAAAAATGTGTGTGATAGGTAAAGATTTAAGTCATAACACTGTTATAAAAAGCATTACAGATGCAAAACACGATGTGTTTTTATCTAAAAAACAAAGTAGAGAAATGGCTTTTTGTGCTATATTTGATTGGTTTCAAAAAATAAAAAAATGACTTTATTTAATACACAAAAAAATGTTTTTGTATCAACAACACATAACCTATTGACTTATAAGGCTTAATTCACAGCATTTTTTCAACAAAAAAAGCACATTAAAAATAAATATTATTATATTTGCAGTTGAAAAAGTAAATTTTCACGTTTAATTAACATAAAAAACGATTCATGATGAAAAAACAAGTACTATTATACTTACTTGCAGTTATTATTCCTATAGGCAGTATCTCTGCACAAAGATCGTATAATCATTGGTCTATTCAAGCTAAAGGTGGAGTTAATACAATTAGAGGTTTATACAAAACTGCTTGGGATAGAGATTACAATCTAGAAATGGGCGGTGCTGTTGAATACACACTTACACCCATTGTCGGTCTTGGACTTGAGTATTTATACCAAAACAACGACCACCCTTCATCTCATTTTACTTCAAATTTAAATCAGGTTACTTTTTTCACTTCGTATAATCTATCAAATTTATCGAATCAATTTAGAAAAGGAGGCTGTAAAAAATTCAACACCTATTTAACTATAGGTGGAGGTATTGGTTTTGGTGATTGGAAAGAAACCACCACCTCAACTACCGGTTATTTAGATAACAACTTAGCCGCAAGTGTTGGAGTTAACCTCGAATACAACATCATACCTGCTTTGGCAATTGGGATAGAACCACAATTCAGATGGAACTCAAACGGTAAATACAATGCTACTAATTACCAATTAGTGAAAGACTTTTATACCATCAATTTAAATCTTCGTTATAAAATTGGTGGTTCAAAGATGCATATACGCAACCAAGGATTTGTAGATTATGCTTTAGATCAACTTGGTGATGTACCGCTTAAAACACAACAAACAACAGCAAGCACTAACCCTGAATCTGCTGTTGATAATAAAATGCAAGAATTATTAATAGAACAAGCCAAAAAACAAGCCGCTACTAAAGATTCTTTAAGAGCAGACAGCATTGCTAAAGCTACTGTTTTAAACAAAATGCTTCAAACCGAAAAACCTGTTGAAGCAATAGCTAAACAAACAACCACTATAGAAAACAACACTAATTATCCAGCACAAGAACAACCGGTAATCAACGCAACAAGAACGGAACAACCAAAAGCTCCAATAATTGAACCCATTGTTGAACCAACAACAGAAGCTCCTGTAAATACTTCTGTTTACAACAAATCGGTTTCAATGCGAACTGAAACATATACAAACACCGCATTAAAAAGATATAGCGTTGTTGTAGGTAGTTTCTCTAACAAGAACAATGCTACTAATTTATCCAATAAACTTAAAGCCGAAGGATATGAATCGTTTATAGTTCAAAACGAACAAGGCATGTACCGCGTAATAACTTATACCAATAACAGTATAGATAATACGGTTGCTCAAGCAAAGAAAACACGTGCTAAATTTCCTGATGCTTGGGTATTAGTTTTAAAATAAATCGAAGAATAAGTAATAAAAAAATGAGCAACATAATTGTTGCTCATTTTTTTATTACTTATTTTTAAAGTGCTATTATCCTAAATAACCTTTAAGTAATTTACTCCTTGAATTTGCTCTTAATCTTCTTATTGCTTTTTCTTTAATTTGGCGAACACGCTCGCGAGTTAAACCAAACTTATCTCCTATTTCTTCTAAGGTCATTTCTTGATAACCAATACCAAAAAACATTTTAATAATTTCACTTTCACGTTCGGTAAGAGTAGATAATGCCCTATCAATTTCTTTGGTTAACGACTCGTTAATAAGAACCCTGTCGGCATTAGGCGAATCGTCATTTACCAATACATCCAACAAGCTATTATCTTCTCCTTCAACAAAAGGAGCATCAACAGATATATGTCTTCCTGAAATTTTTAATGTTTCAGAAACTTTTTCTAATGGTATTTCAAGCTCATCGGCCAATTCTTCGGAAGAAGGCTTACGTTCGTGCTCTTGTTCAAATTTAGAAAAAGCTTTGTTTATTTTATTTAGCGAACCTACTTGATTAAGAGGTAAACGCACAATACGAGACTGTTCTGCTAAAGCTTGAAGAATAGATTGACGAATCCACCAAACCGCATAGGAAATAAATTTAAATCCACGTGTTTCGTCAAACTTTTCTGCGGCTTTAATTAAACCTAAATTACCTTCGTTTATTAAATCAGGCAAACTCAAGCCTTGGTTCTGGTATTGTTTTGCAACCGATACCACAAAACGAAGATTTGCTCTGGTTAATTTTTCTAATGCAATACGATCCCCTTTTTTTATCCGTTGCGCTAATTCAACTTCTTCTTCAACAGTTATAAGGTCTTCTCTTCCTATCTCTTGCAAATACTTGTCAAGCGATGCGCTCTCACGGTTGGTAATCGATTTGGTTATCTTTAATTGTCTCATTGGGTAGTAAAAAATTTAAGCTTGCAAAGCTAATGATTTTATTGGGGAAAAACAAATGTAAAAATCGCTACTCCCATAATTCTTTGTAAAATAAACCTTTTAGAGGCCTTATATTACTTATAAAACAACAGAAGTTGTGGATTGTTTCTTATGCAACAAGAATTAATCCATTTTTAACATTTACGACAAATGTTAATAACTTTCCAAACACAAAAAAACCAACAACTAATTAGCTGCTGGTTTTTTTGTGCAATTGAATATAAAAATTTTACTCTTGCAAATTAATAGCATAATAGGCTGATTTTCCGTTTGGATAAATACCCGATATAAATAACACATTATCTTTATCCATACTATTTTCCACGGCTTTAACCACTAAATCGATATCGGCAACTTCTTTAATAAACTTATTATTAATTTTTAAAATTATAAAATCTTTCTGCATTCCGGCTTTTTCAAATTTTCCGTTTTTGGTAAGTGCAACTACCTGAACCGCCGATTTAATAATTAATTTACCAATTTGCTTGTCGCTAATTTCTTCAAAAGAAGCTCCCAAATCTTGTACCCCAACAGATTTTATTTTATCAATACTTCCCTTTTTATTTTTAAGTTCGATGGCCACTTTCTTTTGGTTGTTATCTCTTAAAATTGTTACGGTAATCTTATCGCCGGGGCTATACCTAGCAATTTGTTCTGTTAATTCAGAAACAGATTTTATCTTTATTTCATTAACTCCTATTATAATATCACCTTCTTTAATTCCGGCTTCTTTAGCTGCACTATTATCAGCAACTTCTCTAACATAAGCTCCTTCTAACGTTTTTATATTTTTTTCTTTGGTTAATTCATCGGTTATATCTGAAATGGAAACCCCCAAAATGGCACGTTGTACTTCTCCAAATTCCTTTAAATCAGCCACAACTTTCGACACAATACTAACAGGAATAGCAAAAGAATATCCTGCATAAGAACCTGTTTGAGACGCAATAGCAGTATTAATTCCCACTAATTCGCCACGAGTATTTACTAACGCTCCCCCGCTGTTACCCGGATTTACAGCAGCATCCGTTTGAATAAACGATTCTATTTTCATTTCTGCATTAATAATATTTATATTTCGAGCTTTAGCACTAACAATACCGGCTGTAACAGTAGATGTTAAATTAAACGGATTTCCGACAGCCAACACCCATTCACCCACTTTTAAATCGTCTGAATTACCAAATTTAATCAAACTCAAATCATCCGCATCAATTTTTAATAAAGCAATATCGGTATTTGGGTCTTTACCAACCAACGTAGCCGTAAAAGTTCTTTTATCGTTTAAAACAACTTCTATTTCATCGGCATTACTTATTACATGATTGTTGGTAACTATATAGCCATCATTAGAAATAATAACACCCGACCCGCTACCCATTACAGGTTGTGGAGGTTGTTGCATACGTGGTTGTCCAAAAAAATAATCAAAAAAAGGATCTTGAGAAAACAGTAAAGATTGTTGTTTTTGGATAGTTTTTGTCTTTACATGGACCACAGCATTTACAGATAATTCGGCAGCTAAGGTAAAATCATACGTTGGTGATGAAGAATTGCCGACATACTTAAAAACCGAAGGATTGTTTTCTTGCCCTTTAAAAGTTACGTTTGTTGATTTTGCATACACGAGAACCGTTAAAATAGCACTTACAATTGAAATTAAAACAACAAGTGCTCCTCTTTTTAATAAATTAGTTGCATTCATATATATTAATTTTTTAAGTTTGGAACTGTTTTTTTCAAAATCTGTGCAAAAAAGAAAACTATGACAAAATTTCATAATCTGTCATTTTATTACTTAAAATTTGACATTCACAATTAATTACCAGATAAGTTTTCTCAGCAAAAACAAAAAAGTAATTATACCAATCTTTTTTTATCTTTGCAGGGTAGTAGGTCGGTTTGTCGCTGTCTCGTTTTTTCGGGAGAGAGGAAAGTCCGGGCAACAAAGAGCACCATACTTCTTAACGGGAAGCTGTTTGTGAAAGCAGATTAGTGTAACAGAAAATAACCGTCCGCCTCGGTGGATAAGGGTGAAAAGGTGAGGTAAAAGCTTACCGGTGGTTATGGCAACATAATCAGCCGTACACATTATGGGTTGTAAGATCATGTATACCGACGCAGTAGGATTGCTCGTCCGATGTCGGGGGGTAGATTGCTTGAGACAAATGGCAACATTTGTTCTAGATAAATGACAAACATCCCAATTTATTGGGATACAGAACCCGGCTTATAGACCTACTACTTATTTTTACAGTTAACTAGCATACAATATGAATGTTGGACAAGTAATTAAAACAAAGGTAACGAACATTTATAAATTTGTTCGGGATGATATCTGGCGTATAACAAGTTCAGAAATATCTAAAACACAACGCTATGTTTACAACAGTATCAAAACTGTTTTGCTGGCAATAAGAGGATTTTCTGAAGACAACCTCCAAACCAGAGCCTCTGCGTTAACGTACTACACCTTATTTGCCATTATTCCTATTTTAGCACTGATGTTAGGCATTGGAAGAGGTTTTGGCTTTCAAGACTTAATCATTCAATCTATTGCTTCTCAATTTAAAGCTCCGGGTAAAGTAATGCCGTTTATGCTTGAATTTGTAGATAAATACATCAACAATATTAACAAAGGAGTTTTTATAGGAATTGGTATAGCCGCATTATTATGGTCGGTTATGTCCGGTTTCGGACAAATAGAAACGGCATTTAACGACATTTGGGGTGTGAAAAAATCGCGCACCTTTGTGGTTCAGTTTGCTACTTATTTTTCCATCATGTTTATTTTTCCATTATTTATAGTAGCCTCCAGCGGCTTATCTGTTTTTATAAGCACCCGTTTATCCGATAATTTTTTGGTCGGACTATTTAGTCCTGTTTTAAAAAACATCATTCTCATTTCGCCTTATTTTATCAATTGGATTTTGTTTAGTGCCTTATTTATTATTGTACCAAATACACGAGTGCGCTTTATGCCGGCATTGTTTGCAGGTATTTTTACAGGAACTCTTTTTCAAGTTTTTCAGTATTTATATATACAAGGTCAAGTTTACTTAACATCCTACAATGCCGTATATGGTGGGTTTGCCATTATTCCTCTTTTGCTATTGTGGTTACAAACCTCTTGGCTCATCATTTTATTGGGTGCTGAAATATCCTTCGCCGCACAAAACATAAGCAACTTTGAATTTGAAACCGACTCTCAACGAATAAGTAAACGCTACAAAGATTTTCTTACTTTATCTATTATGCATATTATTATTAAACAATTTGAAAACGAAGAAAAACCACAAACAGCAGAACAAATTTCGAAAGAAAACTCCATACCTATACGGTTAGTTACCGATATTATCAATCAGTTGTTAGAAGTAAAATTAATACATGAAGTTTTAATTCAAAACGGCAAATTAAAAGCTTATCAACCGGCAATCGATATTCATAAAATTACTGTAAGCACTTTATTTGATAAAATTGAACAAGAGGGGTCGGAAAATTTTAAAATTGATAAAGAAAAGAAATTTAAAAGCAGTTGGATAAAATTAGAAAAAATAAAAACACATATTCGTGAACACGAAGGTGCAACGCTAATTAAAGATTTATAGTTTCAATAGCCGTTCCAGGATACAATTTGTTGCAAAGACTTTCTGTTTTTCGGACGCACTGTTTGTAACGAATAACCTAGCGTTATAATCAAAACAACCTTTTTATTAGAAGGTATTTTCAATACATTTTTCACTTTCTTTTCGTTAAACCACCCAATCATACAAGACCCAATTCCTTGTTCGGCAGCAGCCAAACAAATATGCTCTGCCAATATACCAATGTCGATATGCGGGAAGTGTTTCTTTTTTGCCCAACTACCAAAAGAAGACGTAAACGATGCTTTTTCTTCTACTAATACCAAATGAATAGGTGCTTGCTTGGTAAAATGATTCATACCAAGTACCCTACTCGAAGTTGCATCAGCCAATTGGTTTTTTATCTGAGGCGTATCTACCACAATAATTTTCCAAGGTTGTGCATTACAAGCCGACGGAGCCATTCGTGCCGCTTCCAGTATATACTCTAATTTTTCTTTTTCAATAGGAGTTGTATCAAAAAGCCTATCACTCTGCCTTTTTTGAGCTAATTCTAAAAAAAATCTCGTCATAAATATACCTAATTGAGTAAAATTCTTTCCAAATATACTGCATTGAAAGCTTGAGTTATGTACTTTTGTAAGAAAAGTTTTTTTAACAAGCAGGTTATGACTCACACTGTTCAACAGTTTATTAAAACCAACAATTTACCGCAAGCCCCTTCCAAATTGATTGTTGCAGTAAGTGGCGGCGCCGATTCAGTTGCGTTACTACACCTTTTAATTAATTTAGATTACGAGTGTGTAGTAGCTCATTGTAATTTTCATTTACGAGGAAAAGATTCGGACAACGACGCACAATTCGTGTCTGAACTAGCTAGTAAACTACAACTACCATTTTTCATAAAAGATTTTGACACAAAAGCATACGCTCAAACCCATAAACTTTCTATTGAGATGTCTGCCCGCGAATTACGATACAATTGGTTTGAACAACTACGTACAGAGCAAAAAGCAGCAGCCATTGCAGTTGCTCATCATGCAGATGACGTGGTAGAAACATTTTTGATGAACATAACCCGCGGAACCGGCATACACGGACTTACCGGCATAAAACCACGCAATGGCAACATAATAAGACCTTTGCTACACCTAACTCGTTCTGAAATAGAAGACTATTTAAAAACACTTCAGCAAACATTTGTAACCGATTATACCAATGAAGAGCAAATTTTTACACGCAACAAAATTCGTCATACCTTAATTCCTCTTTTTGAAGCAATAAATCCTTCATTTAAAAACACTATTCAAGCAACCATCAAACACTTATTGGAAGTTGAAACGCTTTATAATAAACAAATTGAAACTATTTTACCAACTCTTATACAACCCTATAATAAAGGATTTTCTATTGATAAAGAATTGCTACAAAAACAACCGGCAATAAACAGTCTTTTGCACGAAATTCTATCTCCGTTGGGCTTTTCGCAAGCAAACGTACAGTCACTTATTAAATGTTTAAACGGAAAATCAGGCAAACAATTTTATTCATCTACCCATCGCATTGTAAAAGACCGACAACTAATCATTGTTGAACCGATACAAGAAAAAGAGGATACTATTTATTATATAGAAAAAAATCAACAGGAATTAACTACTCCCATACAGCTAAGCTTTAATTACTCAACAACTAATAAATTAGTAATTAATAAAAAAAAATGCGTTGCATACATAGATGCAAATAAGTTAGAGTTTCCCCTACTATTGCGTAAATGGCAAAAAGGCGATTTTTTCATACCTTTCGGAATGAAAGGAAAAAAGAAGTTAAGTGATTTTTTCATTGATAAAAAATACAATTTAACAAAAAAAGAAAACACATGGCTACTTTTTTCAGGAAAAAATTTAGTGTGGGTAGTGGGCGAAGAAATTGACAACAGATACCGTATAACAACTGTTTCAAGGAAGATTTTGAAAATAGAATTACGATAATTTTGATATAAAACGTATAAACATCCTATTTTATTACTTCATGTTGAAAACTTTTCTTTCAATTTTAACATTAAAATTAAATTTTATATTTATTTTTGTCGCGGTTTTTCATGCGGGAGCCGAAAAGCATAATTAGAGTAGGCAAAATATAAACATAAAAATAACATGAAACTTAAAAAAACATTTTTAACAATGCTTATTGTTGGCTTGAGTGTTAGTTCATTTGCTCAATTAAGTCAACGTACTAACGATTCTGGCAACTTTAAATTCGGCACTCGCCCACAAGCCGGTGACATGGGTGTAAACTTACAATTTTACAGTCCATTTGATGGAAGTGATGTGAATTTTGGGAATTATTTCAAGTCAGTGCCAATTGTAAACTTACAGTATTATTTATCTGACGATACTGCATTAAGATTCGGTATCCGTGCCAGTAAAGATTTAACTTTATTCGAAGGGGAAGAAAACATCGACACTACTTCTACTTCAATTAAAAATGGTACAGAAAAAAATTCTTCAGGTGAATACATGATTTATTTAGGTGCTGAAAAACACTTTGCATTAACTAACTTGTTGGATGTTTATTTAGGAGCTCAACTTCCTTTAGGATACCAATTCTCAACTACAATCAACGATCAAGATTTAAACAATGGAGATTACAATCACTCTACAGTTAAAGAAAGAGCTACTTTATATGGTTTAGAGTGTTTTGTTGGTTTACAAGTATTTATTGCAGACCTTCCTCTTGCTATTGGTGCAGAATGGGGTATTGCAGGTTACGGCAAACTTGGTGACAAAACTCACTATATTACTGAATCAAAAACCGGAACAACAGTTACCAATCAAGACTATTATGTAGCTGCTCAAGATGCTTCTTTAACTCAATACAAAAACATGAGTGCAAGAAAATTCACTTTAGATAACATGGTACGTCTACGTGTATCATATTATTTCAATAAATAATATCATTTTAGATATTGAAATATAGCTATATAAATAAAAACAACTTGATTAAAAAATATTTTAGAATGAAAAATATTATAAAAATAATACTGTTAGGAGTTATTACAGTTTTGATGACATCTTGTT
>JAFGVL010000128.1 GCA_016938015.1 Paludibacteraceae bacterium | reverse complement strand
TGCAATGGGCTGTTTTACGGCTATCCCAAAGCAGCGAATATCATAAAATAGAATTATGTACAATCTGAAAAACTTATTAGAAGAAACTGGCAATATAACTATTGCCATTTCATTAAGCGATTTAAAACTATTTGCTGTAGATATTATCGAAACTACAAAAAGAGACCTTGAAGAAGTTGTAATATCTGAGAAGGCAGAAACTTATCCAACACCAAAGCAAGTATGTGAAATACTAAGTGTAGATGCTTCAACTCTTTGGAGATGGAACAAACGAGGGTATTTATGTCCGGCAATGGTAGGCGGTAAAAGACGCTACAAAATGAGCGATGTAAAAGCAATACTAAATGGTGGGAGGGCAAAATAATGAGATACGACGAAGATTATTTAAATGAGCAATTTGAAAAGTTACTTTCAAAAATTAACTCTCATTATGCCAAATTTGCTAATCATCAGGAATTTGCAGACGACCCGATTATTGATAATTTCAGATTCTTGGAACTAATGGGTATTAGTGCTAAAACAGCGCAAAACTGGAGAGACCAAGGTATTATTTCTTATTCTCAAATAAATAATAAAATTTACTACCGCATTTCTGACATCAAAGAACTACTCGATAAGTATCATGTAAAATCATATAAACAGGAGTAGCTCATGGAAGGAAAAAAGAATTCCCCTTTGGACTCAGGCAAGTCCGCAGGGGAAAATGAATTAGTGATAAACAAAAATAACAACTTCATTTCTGACTTACAATCGGAATATGAGATGTTTAAAAAGAGTTCTGAAGAAAATAATTCCAACTCACAAAATGAGATTGGTCTTTTTAAAATCCAAACTGCAAACGATTGGATTGAACAGGCAAAAGCCCGTCCTATTCCTAAAATGTTATTTAGTGAATTTTGGCACGAAGGTGAAGTCTGTATTTTATTTGCAGACACTAATCTTGGAAAATCAATTTTAGCCGTACAAATTGCAGATAGCATCTCTAGCGGTTTATCAATCCCCGGATTTAAACTTGAAGCCTTACCTCAAACAGTTTTATATTTTGACTTTGAGCTTACCGACAAGCAGTTTCAGAATAGATATTCGGTTGCATATGAAAATCCATACAATTTTAAAAACAACCTACTGAGAGTAGAGTTTAATCCAGATAGTGATATCCCCGTAAACTTGACTTTTGAGGATTTTCTGAACAACTCCATTGAAAATGCAATTATGAAAACAAAGGCTAAAGTTCTTATCATTGATAACTTGACATATTTACGCTCGGAAACAGAAAAGGCAAAGGATGCCCTTCCTTTAATGAAACAACTAAAAGCATTAAAAAACAAATACAATCTTTCATTGCTTATTTTGGCTCATACCCCCAAAAGAGACCTATCAAAACCGATCACCCGAAACGATTTGCAAGGAAGTAAAATGCTAATAAACTTCTGTGATAGTTGCTTTTCTATCGGTGAAAGTTTTACGGATAAAGGCATTCGTTATCTCAAAATGATTAAAGCTCGTAACACCGAGATTATTTACGATGCTGATAATGTAATTGAATGCAATATCTGCAAACCAAACAATTTTCTGAATTTTGAGTTTCTGAATTTCGGTAGAGAATCTTCTCATTTAAAAGTTTTCAGTGATAAAGACAAAGACGAATTAGAAAATCAGATAATAGACTTATTACAGGCAGAGACAGGTATTACCGCATATACCATTGCTAAAAAACTTTGTAATGATGAGTCCAAATTTAATAGCTTTAAAGTAAAAGTAACTCGAATTGTCAATAAACATGCTCATAACAAATGAGCATGGTAACAATTGGTAACATTAGTGACAAGTGTTACTAATGTTACTAATGTTACCAATTGTTACTAATCTGTTAAAGTTTATGTTTCAACTTCAACCATACAAAGGGAAATCTACACGCCACACTTGCCCTGCATGTGGGCACAAAATGTGTTTTACCTTATACATCAATACCGACACAAATCAACCCATTCACCTCAAAGTAGGTATTTGCAACCGTGCAATTAAATGCGGATATCATTATACCCCAAAGCAATACTTTGCCGATAATAGAAATTTAACAAACAATGATTATCAAAATAAAACACCCTATATAAAACCATTTCAGCCGCTCCATAAAATTGATTTTATTACGGAATTGTATGTAAAAAAATCACTCAGCCAAAATTCAAACTTTGTTAGTTTTCTTTATTCCAAATTCAAACCGGAACAAGTTCAAAGAGCACTATTTGCATACAAACTAGGGGCAACAAAAAATAATGAAGTTATTTTTTGGCAGATTGACACTCTAAATCGTGTTCGCACAGGAAAAATTATGCAATACAACCCACTTACTGGCAAACGCATCAAACACCAAAGCGGAGCCATTGATTGGGTACACAACAAACTAAAACAATCCAAACTACTGAATTATAATTTTAACCTAAAGCAATGTTTTTTTGGCGAACACCTATTAAATTCAGACAAGAACAAATGGATTGGCATTGTAGAAAGCGAAAAGACAGCTATTATTGCCAGCTTAAACTTTCCAAATCTAATTTGGCTTGCAACTGGTAGCCTCAACAACCTTACAATTGAAAGATGCACTGTATTGACTAACCGTAATATTATATTATATCCCGACCTTGGAGCTTCCTTATTATGGGAGAGTAAAGCAATAAATATCCAATCAAAAACCAACTGCACAATCAAAGTATCTAAGCTTCTAAACCAAATAGCTACCATAAATGAAAAAGAGAATGGATGTGATATTGGAGATTATATATTACTTTGATGAGTTAAAAAGTCAATCTTTTAAATTTTTGATTAAATATCAATTTCCATATACAAACATATTCCCAAATAAATTAGTATTTTTGTTTTTCTTTTATAATTTTGAAATGTTTTAGACCTGATATTATTTATTATGTTTCAACAGCTTACAATAAAGGTTCGGTTTTATATCTTCTTAGCAGGCATTCTGCTTGCTATCTTGCTATCATACCAGTTGGCTATCAAAAAAACGATAGTTTTAAGTGCTGAAAATAAAGAGCAAACATTACAACTTGATTCCATTAAGCAAGGAGCCTTTCAAATCAATCAAATAAAAGCCAAGCTTAATGAATTAAGAGGACAAATTGGTTCTCAAGCTTCGAGTAATATGGACGTGCATCAAGAGATATTAAATACTTGCAGTAAGTTCTGCGCCGAAAATAACCTGCTGGTACGAGAATATCCCGATAAAGAACTTATTGAAGTAGGAAGCAGTAAACTGGAAATAAATAAAATTATAGTAGAAGGTTCTTTTCATAAATCTTTACAACTAGTGCATCTGTGTGAAAATGACAAACGACTTGGCAGAGTGGTTTCTGTGCAATTCGTAAAACAAAAGGATGTCTACGCACAAAAAGAAAAATTGCTTACAAGTATTTATTTACAAAACATGCAAACTGGCTCTAATTTAGAATAATTCCATTATAAAAACAGGTATATATGAAACTCAAAATGATTAAGTTAGTAGCAATTGTAGCAATATGTATAGCTTTCTGTGCTTGCGACGAAATTATCGACCCAGATATTAGCAATAAAAAAGTTTCTCTTTATAGTCCTAGCGATAGTGTTACTATTACGGCAAATACTGTTTTATTTAAATGGAATGCTTTGGAAGGCGCTGCTAAATACCGCTTACAAGTGGTTAGTCCCACGTTTTCTGCAATTTCTTCTGTATTGGCAGATACTATTATTACTAACACACAGTTTTCGTTGGCTTTAAATAAGGGCTCTTATCAATGGACTGTTTCTGCTATAAATAATACCGCTATGGCTTATTCTGATACGCTTTCGTTAACAGTTGCTTTAAGTGGTGATTTAAGTCTGTCTACGGTTTCTAATCTATACCCCACAAATGCGGCAGCTAGCAAAAACATAACCTTTATTTGGGATAAAGTATTTAGTGCTAAATCATATGAATTTGTATTATGGAGTCCAAGTTGGCAAAGCGGTAGTATCGTTAAAAAAGAAACCATCTCAACCAATCAATACACTATAACAGGTTTAAGTGAAGGCACTTACGCTTGGGGTGTAAAAGCTATCAATGATAGCACCGAGACTCCATTCAGTAATTGTTCTATTACAATTGATGTTACCAATCCGCTCCCCCCCACTCTTACGACTCCTGCTGAGGCTTCTACAACGAATTCTTCCAGTGTTACATTTCAATGGACACGAGCTACTGATACAGGCAGCACTCTATTCGATAGTTTGTATGTAGCTACCGATGAACAATTTATTAATTGTATAGTTAATAGAAAGATGAGTAGTACAAGTGCTACCGAAAACATAACAACAGCGGGCACCTATTACTGGCGAGTACGTACAATTGACGCTGCAGGGAATAAAAGTGAGTATAGCACGCATACTTTTATCAAACAATAAGATATTGTATGAACAGTAAATTCACAAGAATTTCTTTATTCGTTGCTGCAATTGTGGTTTGGGGACTTATTATTTATAAAATAACAATTTCGTTCTCTACTGATCATAATCAAAAAATAATTAGCAAGCTTTTGCCAATATCTCCTAATAGACAGATGCCGGATACTTTCTGTCTGATGTTAAACTATCCGGATCCATTTCTTGGAGGTGGGTTTGAAACAAAAAAAGAAATAATACCCAGACCAAGCACTCGCATAACTTCAGTACCAAAAACAGAAGTAAGTAGTATACCCATGCCTCAAGTAAAATATTATGGACTTATCACAAATAAAAAAACACAAAAACTGGTAGCTATCATCAACATTGCAGGCAAACAATATCTTGCCAAGGAAGGAAATGTAATTAATGATGTAACACTTTTAAAAATGACTAACGACTCAATACTTATTGCTCATGAACAAACTAAAAAATGGATACATAAATAATCTAGCAGTATCAATTATTGGTACATTACTTTTCTCAAGTACTTGTTTTGCGAATAATCCATATAAAGAAAAAAAATCAAGTGAGATTATTGTAACAGCAGCCGATTCTGTGGTGCGTATTCATGTTCCTGTTAAAGTGAAAAATACGAAGATAAACAATAAGTCGGTGTATTTTTGGTATGCCTCTAATCATATTTATAGCAATAAAGGGGCATATTCAGGCAAATTGCTGGATGGTGAATACCGCGTGTTTGGAAAAGATGGGAATTTAATTACTTATGGAAACTTTGATAAGGGAAGAAAAACAGGAACTTGGAAATACTGGGATAATGCAGGAACTTTAATAAAATTAGAACCTTGGAAAAAAGGACAGCTTGATGGATGGAAATGCGAATACAATGCTATCGGTAAACTAAGTACGAAAAGCCGATATAATGATGGGCTAAAGCATGGTAAAGAAACTGTGTATCTCACAGATACTGTATTAATAAACAAATACAAGAACGGCGAATTGGTTCCACCAAAGGTGAAAGCTAAAAAAGTAAAAAAAGAAAAAGTGGAGCCTAAAACCGAAAAACCAAAAAAGATCAAGAAAAAAGCTGATAAAACTACTAAAAAAGATACTACTCCAAAGAAGAAAGTTAAGAAGGAGAAAAAAGAACCAAAGAAAAAGAAATTACAACCCAATACAACAAAGAAAAAATAAGATTTTAACTGGTCTTAAAAAAAGGGAAAGTAATTAATATACACATGATTACCATATGTCTCTTAAAATATTAGATATTTTTTCTTCTTTTATATACTTATATTTCATCTTAAAAAGTATACTATCTTCAAATCGCTTAATAATTCGATTTTTGTTTACCTTATCTATTTCATAACTGAAATACCATTTATCCCCATTAAACCAACCGAAAAGACTTAAATTTGAAGTACTGTCTTTTTCCCATTTAATAGTATCTCCAACAAACCCTATTCTTAAAATTTCTTCAGGGGTCTCTTTAAAATATATACATTTATCATCTGTAAAATCAAATTTAGTGTAATATTCATTCCATTTTTGAGGAATGGTGTTGGTATTTAATTTAATTACTTGTATCAATTCTTTTTCTACAGTATCTTTTTTCACTGAAAAATGATACTCAACTAGACTAGGATATCCTTCATAACAAGAACCAAATTCAAAGCACATAAATAAAAGTCCTACATAAACAATAACCTTCATTATCAATTTATTTTTTCGGTTTCTTCGACTCATTTTTAGTAAACTTTTTTATTAAGTTATTTGCTTCTTTTTTAAATTTCTCAGCTTCGCTATTCATGCCTATCCTTATATATTTCTCTTGAACAATAAGAGTGAAAGCTATGACAACATTTTCGGCTGTTTCAAAACTCTCTTTCGATATTTTTTTATGGCTTATGGGATCTTTTTTCCCTAAACAGTACATCTCCATTACAGTAGCAGCATCTTTAACTAATTCTATATCAGCATTTATGGCATCTAAACTTCCAATAGCACCTTTAACTCCGCTTATCTTTAATTTCCCATATGCTTTATCATGCTTTAAACCAGCTGCATCAAGAGAATTTATTGCCGGTAAATAATATTCTTCTCCTTTCTTATTCTTTGGAGGGTTCCATGGTCCAACATACATTGTACTACCTAAGTTTGAAAGAGGTAATTCGCTAGTTCTACTAATCACATTACCTTTACTATCGTATCTAATGTATTCAGCAACTTTTGGTTTTATTATTGGGACTCCACCTGGGAATTCTGGTGCTGTTAAATATTTTAATGAGTTATCCGTATCAATCTTAATAATAACATCTTTACCATCATCAACTTTATAGTGTACTGTATATTTTTCTAATCCATCTAAATCAATTGCTTGTATAGGAGTATTACTTGCAAACTGATATGTTGACAGTTCTTGATATTGATGGCTTTTAGTAATAATAGGGTCAGGAGAAGAAAATCTACCTAAACGAGTGCTATACATTCTTGCCCCAAAGTCTTGCCAGTTATCATTACCTGCAATTTCATCAATATTCTCTTTTCCATTAAACCCAAACCGATAATCTCCCGTATTATAATTTCTTTCCGGCATAGGCATACCAAAAGGATAATAATCGGTGGTATTAATAATATCTGCCGTATAGTATTCTGCAATGCCATTATTATCCTCATCGTGTGGTATCTTTTTGTCAGAGATTACCGTTATTACATTACCCAAGTGGTTGGTTAGCTCGTAACGTTTCTTGCCTATACTGGTGGTTTCAGTATAATATTCGGGAGGTGTTCCTGTGCTTGCTGCTGTGCTTAGTTGCTTTTCTGCTTTGTAATAACCCAAGCGTTGGCTACCGTAAATGTATTGGTCCGCTAGTGTTAGGTCGTCATCCGTTTGCTCGTAGATACCCATGATATTGCCACTGGCATCGCGTACATAATAGGTTGTCAATGCTGGTTTGCTTGTGGAGGTATATTCCACTCGCTTGCTTATCC
>JAFGVL010000127.1 GCA_016938015.1 Paludibacteraceae bacterium | reverse complement strand
ATTGATTGGATAAACCGCCTTGTCGGTGCTCAAGCACACTACGCGCTTTACTTCGTTTTGAATCGCCGCCTCAAGCACGTTTTCAGTACCTAACACATTCGTATTTACCGCTTCCATCGGATGAAACTCACACGAAGGCACCTGCTTTAACGCCGCCGCATGAAAAATAAAATCCACCCCACGGGTGGCATTCAACACAGAGCGAAAATCCCGCACATCGCCAATATAAAACTTCAATTTTGGATGAGCATACTTCTTGCGCATATCATCCTGTTTTTTTTCATCACGAGAAAAAATCCGGATTTCAGAAATATCGGAATCCAAAAAACGCTTTAAAACGGCATTTCCAAAAGAACCTGTGCCACCGGTAATCATTAATACTTTATTTTTAAACATACGCTAAGTATCCATTACATTATTTTTTATCATCACAAAATCGGCCTATATAATTGCCATTTAACAACATAGCATCATGTTTTTTAATAGATTCTTCATCAGAAAACCTCATTTTTATAAACTTCGCAGGAACACCGCCGACAATTGAATAAGCCTTAACATCTTGAGTAACAACAGAGCCTGCCGCAATGATTGCACCTCTTTCAATCGTCACTCCAGCCATAATAATACTTGAATGACCAATCCAAACATCTGACTCGATTGTTGTTCTTTTTAATATGGGTCTACCTGAAAAAATCATTGGTTTACCCGGCCTGTCAAAACAATGATCCGCACCAATAATTTTTACATTTGGTGCAAACATTACATAATCACCTGCTTTAACATTAGGGCCAATTTCACAATTTGAACCCATAAAGGAATGGCTGCCAATAATAAAGTCAGTATTTATTTTTGACTTGCCTACCATGAAAAAGGAAGGCGAAACATACCTCAACCCATAGAATTTTCTCTTGTAAAACATTAAAAAATATCGATAAGATATATATATAAAATATAATCTTTTCTTCAGGAATGTCTTCATTTATCCCCTATTAAAACTTTGTAAAATTAACACATAACCACTGATTAACTTGCTATTGAAACACGAAATTATAGTCAAGCATCAATGCAAATATAGTTCATCTAAATTAACCAAAAGATCCTTCTTTCATTGCGCAGTTTTTTACAGCGTAAAGCCAATTTTCAGAGTCTATTAGAGCAGTAAGTTTATGCTCCAGCTCATCCAATCTAAATCCGACAAAGTCTTTACCATAATAAACCTCTGGGAAAAAAGAATCCGCCTTTAAAACAAGGGTTGGCCCAAAACCCATCGTGTCAAAAAATGCTGTAGAATTTATCGTAATAAACACAGTTCTAAACTTCGAAATATCTAACCAACTTGTAGCTGGAATAGCTCCAAACTCTGCTGCTAGCTTACCAATATTCGTGCTAGAAACATTCGGATGTAACTTGATATAAAATGGAATTTTTAATTTTTTTGATAGAACTGAAATATTTTTTGCAATCTCGCGTAGTTTACTAGCATCTGATTGAAGTCCATAATCTTCAAAATTTTGATGCAACAGCACAAAGACCAAGGGGAGATTTCTTGCATCTTCAGCCCTCTTCAAAGGAAGGGAACTATTTTGAAATTTCCTAACATTAACTTTAATTAAGCTGTTTTTACTACGATAAAACTCACCTTGTGAAGAAGTAAAGCCATTAAATTCAGTGTATGCGACGTAAGGACAATATCGCCCAACACCATGAGCGGTATTTATCACCTTTACATCTGAAGCAATCAGCAATTCATACATTGCTATAGCTCCAACCTCAAACTCATCACTTGTATAAACTTTAGTTACCCTTGATTTCAACAATTGATTTGCATATTTCTGATTAGCACTTATCTCTATAGATGCAATAGCTTCATCCCTTCCCGTCCCTAGAAATAAAGCTTTAACTGCCGATGATATAGAATATGGCAAACCATCCAAATCAAAATCCAAGCACTTCTTTTTACAACTTCCAATAAATTTTAATTGCCGCCGAAAACCAAGTGGAAAAGGAAATATCCTTAGCCTAGCAAACTTAAGTTGTTCAAAATACATTGATTCAGTTACATCAACCCACCCTCGTATAACAGTTGATCCCGGTGGCAAAGTGTTTGAAAAAAAATGAAAAATACGATGTGCAAAACTTTTTAAAACCAGAGTAACTATATGTTTTTTATCAACATACTCACCAGAGTAAATCCCCATATCGAATAATTTTTTATTACAAAAACCTCTATACTCTAGTAAATATTTAATATCGTCCAAAACGAATATTTCTGAAATTTCACATTGTCTGAACTCAACAAACCACACTGCAGCTGTGATTAGCCGTATTCGTTGCGACTTAGAAGAATATAAATTTTCGAGAACCTTCCGCAACAAACCTACCGTGCCAGTCTGCTTGACTATATAACTACAAATATCGTAGTGAATATTTGACTGGAATAGAGTTCCAGAAACAGATTGGTAAACATCATATAAATCAATGACGCTTCCATTTGACATTACAATTCTTTCTTCAACCATTAATCACTTACCTAAAAATACCGCGTGTAGCTAAAATAACCGAAAACATCATTATAAGATGTGGGTGTTTAAAAAAATTCTGAAACAGTGCCGCTATTAAGAAAAAAATAACCACTCCCCAATAAGCGGATTTTAAACCTTCTTTAGCTACTGACTTTGGCCAAATAAGAATTAAAAATATCAATAGTCCCAAAACACCGTGTCTGACCGTTATATCTAGGTAGCTATTATGGAAAGATGCAAATTTCTCAAGGCCTACTGAACTATCAAAAAGTACTGCGCCATGACCTATCAGAGGTGATGCTTTAATCATGGCTAGAGCATGCCCATAAACAGTCGCACGATCAGAAACTATGAGTAACCTTGCAATAAAATCATCAGTTACTATTCCAGACATAAAAACTACAATAGCCGCAAAGAATGTGAGGAGGACTACTTTTAAAAAAACACGACCAATGCTTTTGTTTCTTCTAAAAAGAAAAAGTAAAACTACAATTGCAACCGCAATCAAGGGCGTTCTTGATGTAGTTAGTAAAGCCGCACTAATGTTTACTAGTGCCATAGTATTATTTTTATAAACAAGAATATTAAATAAAAACGCTAAAGACAGCATGAAAGCTAAGAAATTAGGCCAATCAGGAAAATATGGTGCACCCCATAATCGTAACTCTGGCATTGAAAAAAACAATAAGCCTGACTTAAAAGGCCATATAATTATCACAGCTACGATTACAGCGATAGAGATCACATTTAATGAAACGACGTACCCTAAAATTAATTTAGCTTTATCTGGTACAAGTTCACCAAAAATAAAAAAAGCAAAAAAAGCAGTTGTAAATGCAATCCTAAGCGGATCAATATTATAACTTCCGAAACTAACACCATAGAAGCTAGAGATTATTGAAATAAACATGGCAAAAAAAACAAGAAAGGCTTTCTTAAAATTCAGATTCTTGTGGAAGAACAATACAGCAAAAAAAAAGACAAAAAATGCAAACCAATAATAGGGAACTGAAGGATATACAAACGGTATACCAAGCATAATACCCATAATAAAAGAAAGGATAGTTGAATTACTTAAATGAATACGGGAAAAATTAAACATCATACTTTTTCAAAAAAAATTCAGAAAACTCAAAATCCACTCTCTGATCAATGTCAATAGAACTTCTTCGATCCATTTTGTAAGAGAAAACATCACGTTCAGTAATTAAATTATTTTCTTTATATAATCTTTCAATGTTACAGATATAAATAGATCCATTTAGCCGATAATAAGTAGGCAAATCTTGACTTCGTTTACCTTTGACTTCTTCTCGAATAAAGTTATCCATGCTTCCATCTTCTGGCAAGGTGTTTGCCCATAGTGGTGAGTGTTCGGTTTCACAAACGGAGATAACAGCATTGGCGTTTTTTTCAAACAATAATTCTATCGCTTCATCGATATGTTGCGATGTTCTTAATGGGCTAGTGGGTTGCAATAGTATGACGTAATCATACTGTTTATGCTGTGCATTAACTGCGTGTAAAACCACATCTACCGAACTTGCGGCATCGGTTGCTAATTCACCAGGCCTGGTTAATACTTCTGCTCCGAACTTTTTAGAAACATCCGTTATCTCTTGGTCATCGGTACTCACAACAAAATGGTCAATATATTTCGACTGTTTGGCGGCTTCGATGGTCCAAGCTATAAGCGGCTTACCTGCCAAATCTAATACATTTTTTCTTGGCAAACGTTTACTGCCGCCACGAGCAGGAATCACCGCTAAAAATGTTTTTCCGTTAAACACCAAACACCTCGCTGTATTCTCGGTTGGCTTGTTCGTATTCGTTCATGCGGCCGATGTCGAGCCAGTATTCGTGGATAAGGAAAGAT
>JAFGVL010000126.1 GCA_016938015.1 Paludibacteraceae bacterium | reverse complement strand
CATCGTGTGACATCAGCCGTGAGGATGATTGTCGCTCGATGTGACACCGAAGGTGTCAGCCGCTAACACATATTGCACAACTAACAGCCCGTAGGCTGTGGCGCATGTGCGATAGCGGTTGTTAGCATACGTTATTTTTTTTCTATTCTATAAATATTAATTAAACTAGAACACCAGATATAGCTAAATAAGTATAATTCATTTTTCTTATCACCGTTTAAATCAAGTTCGAGAAAGAAAACATTATGTAAACAACTAAAACTTATAGAATCTAAATTATTATTTATTTCAACTTTATTAAAATATGTATCCTGACAATGTTGACCTTGGTCAGTAAATTTAATATTCCATTTTTTTATTATTGTAGAATCGTTGTATTTATGTAAAGGAATATATTTTTTATTATTTATTTTTTTCTTAGAGTTTTCTATAATGCATGTATCATAGTTTATTTTTAAAAATGTTTTTGGTTTAAATGAATGGTCAGAAAGCATTATTGAATAATCTGTTTTTTTTAGTTTAATAAAATTGATTGTAAATGGACTCTCATTTTCTTTTTGTTTAAATATTAATTTACATTCAAAACCACCATTGTTTAAGATTTTAATATCATTATGGTTGCAATTAGATTCTTCAGTTAAATCTACCTGTGCAGAAATCAACTGAAATGTAAATAGAAAAATTATTAGAGTTAGAGCTTTCATTTTATAATGTATGCTAACTAGTTTATATGTACGAAAAACCCCACCATATTTACCAATATGGGTGGTATATATGGTTTTACTGATATCTTTCGAAAGTAAGTATTTATTTAATAAAAAACTAAAAGTTTGTTTATTATTTCTGAACAAGCGCTTTTTGTTGGATAAAGGGAAGTAATTGTTTTTTACGCTGTCGGTGCAGGTGTTTATCTGTGTATTGGTTATCTAGATTAACTAATTATGTTGTTTGCTTTCCAATCAAAGCAAGGATAGGTATTTGCCCTAGCAAGGGAGTTATAACTAAAAGAGCACTAATTTTTTTAGTTAGTGCTCTTTTAAGTCAATAGTTAGGTTCTTTGTTTTATTTATCTAATTCTTTACAAGCCAAGTACATGTTTTCTACCAATTGAGGCAAAGCAGATTCGGGTACTGCCGAGAATGCTAAACGAATAACGGTACCAAGCACAATAACTCCGGTGCTGTATTTTTCTAATAATAATTTACGAACATCTTCTGCCTGTATGCCTTTTTTAGGTTCTACACACATAAAATAGCCCGAGTTAAAAGGCAAGGCTTTGAAATACGCTTGGTACTCTGCTTTGTTTATTTCTTTACGCAACACATTGCAACGGCTTTTTAAAATAGCATATTTTTGTTTTTTTGAAGCCTCGTAGCTAGGCGAGGTATATGCTTTTAGTAACAAGGATTGCGATAAGTTACTGCAATTGGAAATGTTACCACGAACAGCTCCTGCTGTTTTGTTTTCCAACGCTTCGAATAACTCGGCTGTTCCGCCCTTTATGCCATAGGTTAAAAACCCAACCCTAAATCCCCACACATAATCTTCTTTGGTTGGTCCATCTAGTTTTATAGCCAATACATTTTCTGAAAGGTTTGCTAATTCGGCAAAAATAGATTCTGTATATACGCCTTCTTCGTAAACTAGCCCAAAATAGGCATCGTCAATTAAAACAATTACTTTTTTGCCCATATCAGCAGCTTTTTTAATAGCTGCTACAATACCCGTAATTTCTTCGACAAGCGGAGTATATCCGGCCGGATTGTTTGGAAAATTTAATAAGGTAATTATTTTATCGCTTGTGGTATTGCACAAAGCTTTTTCGTAAGCAGGCACATTAAAACCTGTTTCGGTAAACAGTTCAAAGCTGTCTACTTTTGCCTCATAGGCATTTTCAAATATCAAGTTGTAGTTTTCCCAGTAATGGTTAGAAACTAAAACAGTGTCGCCGGGATTTACAAATAAATAACCGGCCATACTCAAGCCATGTGTCAATGCATTGGTAACAATAGGGTTGCTAATTACCGTATTTCCTAAAGAAGGATTCTTTTTATAGATAGATTTTTTCCAAAAGTCTCTAATATCCGGTCTGCCAAAACTTGGTGCATACGGAAAAACATTGGCAGTAGGGATATTCACCATGCTGTCGAACTCAGGAAGGTGCATAGAGGTCCCGTCATCTTCTACCGCTTCACCAATTGTTGCATTTATTTGCTTTCCTTTGGCTTGCGCTGCTTGTGCAAGAATACCTAGTTTAGGAAAAAAGATGTTTTTCCCTTTTTCCGAAAGCATAGCTAAAACAGTTGGATTCACTTGTTCAATGATGTTGTTTAACGATAGGGCTTGTGCGTCCATTTTTAATTGTTTTTAAAATGAATAAAATAATTCTGTCATTTGCAAAAGTAAGAAATAAGCCCTGAATTATTGCAAACTGTTTTTACAATTTAAAGTTTTGTGACAAATTTTACGTAAAACACGTAAAGTTTTATCCCATAAAAAAATATCTTATTAAAATACAATTACTTATAAACCACTTGCGTTTCAATTTATCAACAGTACCTTGTAATGTGGATAAATTGAATTAATTTTAACTCCGTTTTTAAATCAATATTTATTCTTATGAGTGGGTTTTTTGGGAGCATTTTAAAAGAAGATAGTGTGAATGATGTTTTTTACGGAACTGATTATCATTCTCATTTAGGTACAAAAAGAGCAGGATTGGCTTATTTCTCGAAAGAGAAAGGGTTTCAGCGTGCCATTCATAGCTTGGAAGATGGTTATTTTAGAAATAAATTTGAACAAGATATAGCTAAGTTTTCGGGCTGTAGCGGTATTGGTATAATAAGTGATACCGACCCTCAGCCTCAAGTTGTAAACGCACATTTGGGTCGTTTTGCTGTTGTTACTGTTGCCAAAATAGCAAACATTGACGAACTGGAAAACCATTTTTTAGAAAAACAACACACTTTTTCAGAAACTAGTCTTGGAACTGTTAATCCTACCGAGTTAATAGCCATGCTTATTGCCGAAGGTAAAGACTATGTGTCGGGTATTGAAAATGTATATAACCGAGTAAAAGGTTCTTGTTCGATGTTGATTTTAACCGAAGATGGGATTATTGCTGCTCGCGATAAATGGGGTAGAACTCCGGTTATTATTGGCAAAAAGGAAAGTGGTTATGGGGTGGCTTTCGAAACCTGTGCTTTTTCTAATCTCGGATATGATATAGAAAAATTTTTAGGCCCGGGTGAAATAGTTCGTATTACTGCTGATGGTTGCGAACAACTCAGAAAGCCTAATGATAAAATGCAGGTATGTTCTTTTCTTTGGGTATATTATGGTTATCCACCTTCATTTTACGAAGGCATCAATGTAGATGAGGTTCGTTATCGTTGTGGAGCTGCTTTAGCTAAAAACGATGCTGTTACTGCCGATTTTGTGGCCGGTATTCCCGATTCGGGTATTGGTCATGCTATGGGTTATAGTCATGCAACCGGTATTCCAATAAAACGTCCGTATGTAAAATATACTCCCACTTGGCCACGTAGTTTTATGCCTCAAAGTCAGCATATGCGCGATTTGGTAGCTAAAATGAAATTGATACCTAACAAATCAATTATTAAAGATAAAAAAGGGGTGTTTTTGGATGATTCAATTGTACGAGGCACTCAATTGAAGGATAATGTAAAGGACTTACATCAAGCAGGAATTAAAGAAGTAAATATGCGTATTGCTTGTCCGCCGCTAATTTTTCCATGTGAGTTTTTAAATTTCAGTCGTTCTCGTTCTAACCTCGATTTGGCAACCCGAAAAGCTATTATGGAATTAACAGGAAAAGACGATTCTGATTTACACGAATATGCTGATTGCACGAGTGAAAAATACCAACAAATGGTGGAAGAAATTCGTAAGAACCTAGATCTTAGTTCGCTTACGTTTCAAAAACTGGACGATTTGGTAGAAGCTATCGGTTTACCTAAAGAAAAGCTTTGTACGCATTGTTGGGATGGCTCCAGTTGTTTTTAATTATAGCGATATACTCTATAAAATATAAAAATCAGCAGTATTACTATTGCTGATTTTTTTTTTTTTGTAAAGAAACAGAGCCTAAGTTGCACTTGTTTCTTATTCACTTTTAGGAAAAATTATTTTTTAGTAAGTAATTTACAAATGCCTACAGTACTTGCATTTATTTTGTAAATTTTACCTTTAAAAAACAAATCTACTTCGCCACTCAATACAAATTGTTCTGAACCGTAGGCGTCTTTTGTTCTAAAAAAGTAACAGTTATACACATAGTTTTTTTCGGGAAAAGCTACTACTATAGTTTTTACATTGCCATTGGCTTGCTTAATTATTTTTGTAATAGAGCCATGGGTTAAAGCAGCTACCTTGTTAGATATACATTTTAGAGTATCCTTGCTTGTTATATCACAAAAAGTTTCGGTTACATTTATTTGAGCAGAATTAATTGCTTTAATTGATTCGTGCGAATCGAAAGTTTTTAAAAATTTCTGATCAATTACGGTATAATTTGTAGTATCGTAATCTGTTGTAAGTAATGTGGGCTTAGTCGCTTTTGAGGTGTTAGCGCAAGCAGCAAAAAGAATAAGCCCCATAAAAAACACTAATTTTTTCATCCGAATAAATTTTTTTTTTGTGATTAAGTGTAAATCAACACTATAAATTATAGCGTTGATTTACATAATAGTTTTATTAAAAGCAGTTTCCGAATTGTGTTTATTTTTTCTTCCACCCTTTAAATATGCTATATGATTCTGTATAAATAGTTGAGTATTCCGGTGGTTTTACCATTAAAATACACGATCCTTTTGTTCGTACAGTAAGAGGGTAGCTTTGTCCTCTAAAGCTGTAAGTTGCACCGCCACCACTTAAAATAAACCAACCTTCTTTGTCAATACAGAAAAATGATAAGTTGTATGATTCATCGCCTTTTTCTTCAGAAAACGATACAAGTACACTCATAATTTCTCCCCAATCGTCTTTGGTTATTTTTACTACTCTACCACAAGTATAGGGTAATATGGTTTTTTGTACAAAGAAGAACGAATCTACTTTGTGTCTGACACCTTCTTTTACGTGGTAGTTTTTAAAATGAAAATTTCTTTCTAAAACGATTTTTTCTGAGTTAAAAAAATCTACCGAATCTTCCACTTCTAAGTTATGCATGAAATCTTGTTTGAAAATAATGATTTCAGCAGTAGGGTCAGGCTCAATTTGCTGTGGCTCAATATATTGCTCTGTTGTGGCACAATTATTTAAAAAGAGTAAGAAAAGAAGCCCTACAAGAGAAAAACCAATTTTTTTCATAGTACGTGTTTTGTTATAGAGTATAATTTTTTTGTTTTTCACGTCAAATGTAACAAAAAAATAGAATAAACAACCAATATGATAAAAAAAGAAGTGAAGCAAACTGCTTAACAGTCAATTAATTGCTATTTCTAGGGAGTTTTATTCTACTGTAACCGATTTTGCTAAATTTCGGGGTTGGTCTACATTACATCCTTTAACAACAGCAATATGATACGCTAATAATTGTAATGGGATAGAGGCCAATAAAGGAACAAAGCATTCTTCTGTTTCGGGAATTTCAATACTATAATCTGATAATTTTTTTACAGTTTCATCGCCTTCAGTAATAATTGAAATAACTTTTCCTTTTCGAGCTTTTACTTCTTGTATGTTGCTAATGGTTTTTTCGTACATGCCTTTATTTGGAGCAATAACAACCACGGGCATTTCAGCATCAATTAAGGCAATTGGTCCGTGTTTCATTTCGGCAGCAGGGTATCCTTCGGCATGTATATACGATATTTCTTTTAGTTTTAGAGCTCCTTCAAGAGCAACCGGATAATTATATCCGCGCCCTAAATAAATGAAATTTTTAGCATAGGTAAAAATGCGTGCAAATTCATAAATTTTTTCATTCAGTTCAAGGGTTTTTTTCATTTTTTCAGGAATTAACGACAATTCCTTCACTAAACACTCAAAATGACAAGGCTCAATGGTATTCTTTAGCTTTGCAATGGTCATTGCTATAAGTGATAACACTGTAACTTGAGCGGTAAATGCTTTGGTAGATGCTACTCCAATTTCAGGGCCTACGTGAGTGTATGAGCCCGAGTCGGTATTACGTGGAATGGAAGAACCAACTACATTACAAATACCATAAACAAAGGCACCATTTTTTCGAGCCAATTCGATGGCTGCAAGTGTGTCGGCTGTTTCGCCCGATTGTGAGATGGCAATAACAATATCTCCTTTGTTGATAACAGGGTTTCTATATCTAAATTCTGATGCATACTCAACTTCTACAGGTATTCGAGCTAGTTCTTCTATAAGGTATTCGCCAATTAATCCGGCGTGCCATGAGGTGCCGCAAGCTACAATTAAAATTCGTTTAGCTTCTAAAAAACGCTCTTTGTTATCAATAATTCCGGCCAACGAAACGGTATTGCCTTCTACATTGATACGTCCACGCATGGCTTCGGCAATGCGTTTGGGTTGTTCGTAAATTTCTTTAAGCATGAAATGAGGGAATCCGCCTTTTTCGAGTTCGTTAAGGCTTAGTTCCAATTCTTTTATTTCATGCGTTTTAACTACGTTCGAAATGGTTTTTATTTTTACTTCTTTTCCTCTTTTAATTACAGCTACTTCTTCGTCATCTAAATAAATAACACGATTGGTGTATTCAATAATAGGTGTGGCATCTGAAGCTAAAAAGAACTCATCGTCGCCAATACCTATTACTAAAGGGCTCGATTTGCGTGCGGCAACAATTTGATCGGGGTTTCCTTTTTCGATAACGGCAATTGCATAAGCACCAACAGCTTGTGTTAGTGCAAGTTGTACCGCATCACTTAATTTGATATTGTTTTTATTTTTGATGTATTCTATTAATTGAACCAATACTTCGGTATCGGTATCACTTTGAAACTTGAATCCTCTTTTTATCAAATCTTCTTTAATAATGGCATAGTTTTCTATAATGCCGTTATGTATTAATGCCAAAGAGTTTGATTGAGAATAGTGGGGGTGTGCATTTACATCGTTTGGTTCTCCATGTGTGGCCCAACGTGTATGTGCAATGCCTATTGTTCCGCTAATATCTTTGTCTTTGGTAAAGTTTTCTAAATCGCTTACTTTACCTTTGGCTTTGTATACTTTGAGTTCGTTGTTATTATTTACCAAAGCAACCCCGGCACTGTCGTAACCCCTGTATTCAAGACGGTGTAAGCCTTTAATAAGAATGGGATAAGCTTCTTTATTTCCTAAATATCCTACAATTCCACACATATTTTTTTGAGTTAAAAGTTAAAAGTTAAAAGTTAAAAGGTACATCCATTTAACTTATTCCCTTTACACTAAATATTTTTCGTTCATTTATTTGTATTCGTTCCAAGCTTTTATTGCTAAATCAGTTATTGTTAAAGAGCAAAAGGCATTAATAAATGCGCCAGCTAATCTAGCGTCGGTAAGTAAAGGAATATTGTGGTCAACTGCAGCACGACGAATTTTATAACCGTTGGTCAATTCTCGTTTACTTTGATTTTTAGGAATATTTATTATCAAATCGAATTTTTTATTGGCTAATAAATCCATTACTTGTAATTCACTTTTTTCGTCAGGCCAAGCTACTAGTTGTGTTTTTACCTTATTTTCCTTTAAAAAAGTATGCGTTCCGCCGGTTGCAAATAGTTCGTATCCTTTACTTTGGAGCATTTTGCAGGCATCTAGTAAATCAACTTTCGATTTTGCTTCGCCCGAAGATACTAAAATATTCTTTTTAGGAATAGTATAACCCACCGAAATTATCGATTTTAAGAGTGCTTCTTTAAAATCATCGCCAATACAACCTACTTCACCGGTTGAAGACATATCTACGCCTAATATTGGGTCGGCATTGTGTAAGCGTGCAAACGAAAACTGTGAGGCTTTAACTCCAATATGTTCCAAGTCGTATACTGATGAATCAGGCTTGCTATAAGGTGCATTTAACATGATTCGTGTAGCTGTTTCAATAAAGTTTCGTTTAATTACTTTCGAAACAAACGGGAAAGAACGAGATGCTCGAAGGTTACATTCAATGACTTTAATATCATTGTTTTTAGCTAAAAATTGAATGTTAAAAGGTCCCGTAATATCGAGTTCTTTCGCAATTTTTTTGGCAATTTTTTTAATACGACGCATGGTTTCGAAGTAAATTTTTTGTGCCGGAAAAACCAGTGTTGCATCGCCCGAGTGAACCCCTGCAAATTCAACATGTTCTGAAATGGCATATTCTATTACTTCGCCTTGTTTTGCAATGGCATCGAATTCAATTTCTTTGGCATTTTGTAAAAATTCTGAAACCACTACCGGATGTTCTTTCGATACCTTAGCCGCTAGCGTTAAAAATTTGTGCATTTGTTGTTTGTCGTGGCACACATTCATAGCTGCTCCCGATAGTACATATGAAGGGCGGATAAGAACAGGGAAGCCTACTTCGTCGGTAAATGAATCAATTTCGTCAAAGCTTGTCAGTTCTTTCCATCTTGGTTGATCAATGGCTAATGTATCGAGCATAGCCGAGAACTTGTGTCGGTTTTCGGCTCGGTCGATAGACGTAGCTGAAGTTCCTAAAATAGGTACTTGTTGACGGTGTAGTTTCATAGCCAGATTGTTGGGTATTTGTCCACCCATAGAAACTATAACCCCTTTAGGTTGTTCAATGTCCATCACATCCATTACCCTTTCAAACGATAATTCGTCGAAATACAAGCGGTCGCACATATCGTAGTCGGTTGATACCGTTTCAGGGTTATAATTAATCATTACCGATTGGTAGCCTAAATCGCGTGCAGTTTGAACAGCATTTACCGAGCACCAGTCAAATTCAACCGACGAGCCGATTCTGTATGCCCCCGAACCTAATACCACAATGGTTTCTTTGTTTGTTGAACTTGGTTTAAATGCATCTTTCGAACCGTAAGTAAAATACAAGTAATTTGTTTTATCGGGATTTTCTGAGGCTACTGTATTTATTCGGCGTACGATGGGTGTAATAGCTAATTTTTTGCGATGTGCTCTTACCCTAAGAATTTCATTTTCCATAGATCCCGAAGGAGTTTCAACATAACGGGCAATTTGGAAATCGGAGAATCCTAATCGTTTAGCTTCTGATAAAACTTCAGGAGTTAAATCTTCGATGGTATTGAACGAAGCAAGTGTTTTGGTGTATGTGTAAATGTTTTCCAACCGATTTAAAAACCAAGGGTCTATTTTTGTTAAGGCTTCAATTTGAGCTACGGTATATCCTTTTTCAAAAGCGTCGGCAATAGCAAAGATGCGTAAATCGGTAGGCTTAGATAGTTCAGAATCAATGTCTTCAAAGCTTAAATCGTTGTTGCCAATAAAGCCATGCATGCCTTGTCCTATCATACGAAGTCCTTTTTGCATAATCTCTTCGAACGATTGTCCGATAGACATGATTTCGCCGACTGATTTCATAGAAGAACCAATTTCACGACTAACTCCTTCAAACTTGGTTAAATCCCAACGAGGAATTTTTACAATTATATAATCTACAGATGGAGCTACATACGCTGAATTTTTAGTCCCCATTTCACCAATTTGGTCCAGCGAATAGCCTAACGCCAGTTTGGTAGCTACAAAAGCTAAAGGATAGCCGGAGGCTTTTGATGCCAAAGCAGACGAACGACTTAAGCGAGCATTAATTTCAATAATGCGGTAATCGTTTGTTTCAGCATTAAAGGCAAATTGAATATTACATTCACCCACAATACCGATATGGCGAACTACTTGTTTTGAGATGGTTTCTAGTTGCGTTATTTGTTCTTTCGAAAGAGAAACAATAGGAGCAACCACAATACTTTCGCCGGTATGAATGCCCAGAGGATCCATGTTTTCCATTGGCACAACAGTAAAACAGTGGTCGTTTTTATCGCGTATTACTTCAAATTCAATTTCTTTCCATCCTTTTAGGCTTTCTTCAACTAGAATTTGTTTTGAGTGTGCTAAAGCACTTTCGCAGAGGGTAATAAATTCATTTTCGTTGGCACAAATACCCGAACCTAAACCACCTAAAGCATAAGCCGAGCGTACCATTACAGGAAAGCCTATACGGTTGGCAACCCGAAGCGCATCTTTCATTGATTCTACTGCTTCCGATTCGGGTGTTTTAGCGTCAATTTCATCCAGTTTTTTTACAAATAAATCTCTGTCTTCGGTAATCATAATGGCATCTACAGAAGTGCCTAATACTTTTATGCCATGTTTTTTTAGTGTTCCTTCCAGGTATAATTCAGTACCGCAATTAAGGGCTGTTTGTCCTCCAAAAGCCAATAAAATGCCGTCAGGTTTTTCTTTAATAATAACTTGTTCTACAAAATAGGGCGTAACGGGTAAAAAATAAACCTTATCGGCAATACCTTCGGAAGTTTGTATGGTGGCAATGTTAGGATTAATAAGAACGGTTTTAATACCTTCTTCTTTCATTGCTTTTAAAGCTTGTGAGCCCGAATAATCAAATTCTCCTGCTTGACCAATTTTCAACGCTCCGGAGCCTAATAGAATTACTTTTTTAATCGATTTATCCATAAGTATGTATGTCTGTTTTATTATATAGTAAGTTATTTGTATTCTGCCCAGTGTTTAATATCAATCTGATCTTGATTCATTTTGCAAAAAGCTTTGATAAAGGCACTTGCCAAACGGGCATTAGTAATTAAAGGAATGTTGTAGTCAATTGCTCCACGACGAATTTTATACCCATTGCTTAACTCACGTTTGGTTAAGTCTTTGGGGATATTAATTACCAAATCAAACTTTTTCTCGGCAATCATTTCCATTACTTTTAATGGAGCATCCTCATCCGGCCAACCAACCAAGGTGCTTGTTACATTGTTTTCAGTTAAAAATTTATGTGTGCCTCCTGTTGCAAATAAGCAATATCCGTTTTGAAGCAAAATTTTGCAAGCATCTAATAATTCCACTTTCGATTTAGTAGCTCCGGATGAAACCATGATGTTTTTTTCAGGTATACGATAGCCCACCGAAAGCATAGCTGTTAGTAAGGCATCGTCAAACTGAGTTCCTATACAACCGACTTCTCCTGTAGAAGCCATATCAACACCCAATACAGGGTCGGCTTTTTGTAGGCGAGTAAAGGAGAATTGCGAAGCTTTAATACCCACATAATCAAGGTCGAAGGCTGATTTTTCCGGTTTTTTTACATCCATTCCCAACATAACTTGTGTAGCAATCTCTATCATATTAATTTTTAATACTTTAGATACGAAAGGAAATGACCTGGAAGCCCGAAGGTTACATTCAATAACTTTTATGTCGTTATCTTTTGCTAAAAATTGAATGTTAAACGGACCGGTAATATGTAACTCTTTAGCTATTTCGCGTGCAATTTGTTTGATGCGACGTACCGTTTGGGTGTATATTTTTTGAGGAGGAAACTGAATGGTGGCATCGCCCGAGTGAACTCCGGCAAATTCAACATGTTCGGATATGGCGTAAATAATTAAATCACCATCTTTGGCTACGGCATCCAGCTCAATTTCTTTGGCATGTTCTATAAACTCCGATACTACAACAGGGTGCTCTTGCGATACCTCTGTAGCCAGTGTTAAGAATTGCTCTAGTTCTTCGGTGTTCGAACATACATTCATGGCTGCGCCCGAAAGTACATACGAAGGTCGAACTAAAACCGGAAAACCAACAGTATCAACAAACGAATTGATATCAGATAAGGTTGTTAATTCTTTCCAGCGAGGTTGGTCAATGTTTAATCTGTCTAACATTGACGAAAATTTATGCCTGTCTTCAGCATTATCGATATCTTTGGCTTGAGTACCCAGTATTTTTACTCCCGATAAATCTAACTTAACGGCTAAATTATTTGGAATTTGCCCTCCGGTTGAAACAATTACGCCGTGAGGATTTTCCAATTGGATAATATCCATTACTCGTTCGTAGCTCAATTCGTCAAAGTACAAGCGATCGCATACATCGTAGTCGGTCGATACGGTTTCGGGATTATAGTTAATCATTACCGAGCGGTATCCTTCTTTGCGAATGGTATTTAGCGCATTTACCGAGCACCAGTCAAATTCTACCGACGAACCGATACGGTAAGCACCTGAGCCCAACACAATAACCGAACGATGATCGCCTAGATAGTTTACATCGTTACTGGTACCGTTGTAGGTTAGATACAGATAATTAGTTTGTGCCGGATATTCTGCCGCTAATGTATCGATTTGTTTTACTACGGGCAAAATACCTCGTTTAATACGTTCGTTACGAATGGTGTCTTTGGGTACTTTTGTTTTGTAAATCAGCTTGGCAATTTGGTAATCAGAAAAGCCTATTTTTTTTGCTTTGATAAATAAATCGGTAGGTAGTTCTTCTTTTGTATTAAACTGCTCCAGTTGATGCGAGGTTTTAATAATATTAGCTAACTTATATAAAAACCAGTTATCAATTTTTGTCAAGTTGTGAATCTTTTCGATAGAATAGCCTTGCTCTAAGGCTTGTGAGAGGTAGAATACCCGTTTGTCTGTAGGTTCAGCCAAATCGGTATCTAATTTATCGGTAAATAATTCTTTGTTGGCTACAAACCCGTGCATGCCTTGTTGAATCATTCGTAAGCCTTTTTGGAAGGCTTCTTCAAAATTGCGTCCGATAGACATTATTTCGCCTACCGATTTCATGGAAGAGCCAATTTCGCGGCTAACACCGTGGAATTTAGCTAAGTCCCATCGTGGTATTTTTACCACACAATAATCCAGTGCCGGTTCAAAAAAAGCACAAGTAGTACGTGTTACTGAGTTTTTTAATTCGTATAAACCATATCCCAAACCAAGCTTTGCAGCTACAAAGGCTAGGGGATAACCGGTAGCTTTAGAAGCCAAGGCTGATGAACGGCTTAATCGGGCATTTACTTCAATTACGCGGTAATCTTCCGATTCGGTATCGAAGGCATACTGCACATTACATTCGCCCACAATGCCAATGTGTCGCACAATTTTGATGGCTAACTCTCGCAATTTATGGTATTCACTATTAGTAAGTGTTTGCGAAGGTGCAACTACTATACTTTCGCCGGTATGAATGCCTAGCGGATCGAAGTTTTCCATGTTACACACGGTAATGCAGTTGTCGTATTTATCGCGCACTACTTCGTATTCTACTTCTTTCCAACCTTTTAAGGATTTCTCAACCAATACTTGTGTAGAGTAGTTAAAGGCTTTTTCGGTAAGAGCTTCTAGTTCTTCCGGGTTGTTGCAAAAACCACTGCCTAAACCACCAAGAGCATAAGCGGCACGAACAATTACCGGATAGCCTAAATTTTCTGCTGCTTTTAATGCTGCAGGAATAGTTTCTACAGCCTCACTTTTGATGGTTTTTACATCAATCTGATCTAATTTTTGTACAAAAATATCGCGGTCTTCTGTGTCGATAATAGATTGAACAGGAGTACCTAATACTTTAATATTGTATTTTTCAAAAATTTTTGCTTCAAACAATTTTACTCCACAATTTAAGGCTGTTTGTCCGCCAAACGATAAAAATAATCCATCTGGTTGTTCTTTTTGAATTACTTTTTCAACAAAATAAGGCGTTACGGGTAAAAAATAAATTTTGTCGGCTATGCCTTCGGATGTTTGTACGGTAGCAATATTAGGGTTGATAAGTACTGTTTCGATGCCTTCTTCTTTTAGGGCTTTCAAGGCTTGAGAACCTGAATAATCAAATTCGCCTGCTTCGCCAATTTTTAATGCTCCGGAACCCAGTACTAATACTTTTTTTGGTTTGTTGGTTTCACTTACCGGTTTTTCTGTGGTTAAATTTAATTTGCCGGTTTCGATGGCTCGAATAAAATCATCAAATAAAAATTCTGTGTCGGTAGGTCCCGATGCTGCTTCCGGATGAAATTGAGCTGAAAAATAAGGTTTTGTTTTATGCCGAATACCTTCATTGGTATTGTCATTTAAATTGATAAACAAAGGTTCCCAATCTTTGGTAAGCGTATTATTATCTACTGCATATCCGTGGTTTTGAGAGGTAATAAAACAACGGTTGGTTCCTACCATTTGTACCGGTTGGTTATGACTTCTGTGTCCGTATTTTAGTTTGTAAGTTGAGGCTCCTCCTGCGCAACAAAGCAACTGATTACCCATGCAAATACCAAAAATGGGTTTATCTGTTTGCATTGTTTTTTGAATGTTTTTTATTGTTACATCGCAAAGCGAGGGGTCGCCGGGTCCGTTCGAAATAAATAATCCGTCGAATTCCAATTGATTAAAATCGTAATCCCAAGGCACTCTAATAACCGTAACATCTCTTTTTAATAAACAACGGATGATATTGTGTTTTGTACCGCAGTCAACTAATATAATTTTGTGTTTTCCGTTTCCGTAGTGTTGCACTTCTTTACAGCTAACTTCTGCTACCCAGTTTACTTTAGAAGTATCTACAAAGTCTATAGGGTCTTCAGAAAATTCAATTTTAGCTTTCATGGCACCTGTTTCGCGAATAATTTTGGTTATTTCGCGGGTATCTACGCCAAAAATTGCCGGAATTTTATGTTCTTTAAGCCACTCAGATAAACTCTTTTGTGCGTTCCAATGGCTATATTCAAACGAATAATCGGAAATAATCAAGCCTTTGACATGAATTATTTCCGATTCATAAAATGTGGATAAATTATTTTCCTTTTTATCTTCGGGTACGCCGTAATTGCCAACCAAAGGAAAAGTGACGGTTAAAATCTGACCGGCATAGGAGGGGTCTGTTAAACTTTCGGGGTAACCCACCATTGCCGTATTAAAAACAATTTCTCCGGCGGTCGATTTTTCATACCCAAACGACATCCCTTCGAAAACGGTTCCGTTTTCCAGAACCAATTTGATAGCTTTAAAATCCTTCATGAATAATGATAAAGAGCGGTTTGATTGATTAAATAATTTTCACTGCAAAAGTACATAAAAAAGCAACTTATTTCAAATTGATTTTATCTTTTGTTGAAAACTTTAAAAACTAACTAAAAATTTTATTCGATAACACTCAAACCCTTGATAATCGAAATATTATTCTATTTTTGTATGTCTCTATTTAAAGTACTATTGTTGTTAAAATAATGAAAGATATTTTTTTTATTCGATTACTCGTTTTATTGTTTGTATGTTATGCTACAACACAACAAGCTGTTTCATCAAGTTCAGTAGTAAATAAATTAACTATTCAGGATACCGTTTACTCGGTAACTTTTAAAAACCAGCTTCCTCCTAGTGGCGATAAACATGATTATTATAGTTTGGCTCCTTATTGGTGGCCCGATTCAACAAAAGAAAATGGATTGCCTTATTTGCGAAGAGATGGACAACGGAATCCGGAAGCTAAAGAAATATCGGATAAAAAAATGCTCGAGAAAATGGCAACTGAGGTAATTAGTTTGGCAAAAGAATACCGTATTACTACTAATAAAAAATCTCTTAATCGTGCCAATCAGCTTCTTCGTGCATGGTTTTTGGATAGTGCTACCCGAATGAATCCAAACTTGAATTATGCTCAAGCAATTAAAGGTAGAGATGTAGGTAGAGGATTCGGTTTGATTGAAACAAGAGTGTTTATTCCATTACTAGGCGCAGTGGATGTATTGCGCAGAGATACTTTGTTTGAACAACAAACATATCCGGAATTGAAGCAGTGGTTTACTGAGTACTTGGAATGGATGGAAAAATCTGAAAATGGAAAAAATGAACGTGCTGCAAAAAATAATCATGGTACCTGGTATACCGCTCAATATGCATACATCGCCGTTTTTGTAGGACGTAAGGAGGCTGCTGTAAAAGAGCTAAATACATTAAAAAATAGAATAGCTTGGCAAATAGAACCCGATGGAACACAGCCTCTTGAATTAGAAAGAACCAAATCTCTTTCGTACAGTATTTTTAATTTAGAAGCTTATATTAAGGCATTTACGCTTGCTGATAGCTTGGGTTTGAATTTGTGGAATTACCAAACGCTTGATGGACGATCTTTACAAAAAGCAATAGAATATGTAATTCCGTTTATTAAAGAGCCTTCTAAATGGCCATACACACAAATTATTCCTATAAATAAAAAGGATACCGAAAAAGCGTTGACTATGTGTGATTATTTTTTTACCAAAATACATGAAAAGAACTATTAAAATGATGATGAAAAATCAATTTGTAATATTGTTGTTCTTTTTTTCAACAAGTTTACTACTACACGCACAAACTAAAACTTTACCTTATTTAAAGGTTTCTCAAAATGGACATTATTTAATGACCGAAAAAGGAGATCCTTTTTTTTGGTTAGCCGATACAGGTTGGTTGATGGCTCAGAAACTTAATCACGAAGATGCCTTGAAATATTTGGGTGACAGAGAGTCAAAAGGATTTAATGTGTTGCAAATTATGGTGTTGCATGATGTGAAAGATTGTAACTTTTATCGAGACTCAGCTTTGGTAAATGGTAATATTGTGGCTCCTTATATGACTAATGGAAAAGATTTTGCCGATTATATTCAATATGATTATTGGGATAATATTGAATGGATTGTAGATGAGGCAGCAAAAAAAGGAATGTATGTAGCTTTAGTTCCAATATGGGGAAGTGTAATTAAAAAAACGGAACTTACTAAAGCGATGGGGCGTATTTACATGAATCTATTATGTAGAAAACTGTCTAATAGAACCAATGTAATATGGTTAATAGGTGGCGATATTGAAGGAGATTTGTACAGAGATGTTTTTATCGAAATGGCATTATCAATAAAAGAACATAACCCAAAACAATTGATTACTTTTCATCCTAGAGGCAGAACGCAATCGTCTACCTGGTTTCACAACGAAACATGGTTAGATTTTAATATGTTTCAATCGGGGCATAAGAATTATGCACAAGACAGTACCGGTTATGGGGAGGATAATTGGAGGTATGTTGTTACTGATTACAACTTAATACCCGCTAAACCAACTTTAGATGGAGAGCCTAGCTATGAAGCTATTCCTCAAGGGTTACATGATACGCTTCAGCCTCGATGGACAGCTGATGATGTGCGTAGATATGCTTATTGGTCGGTTTTTGCAGGTGCTTGCGGTTTTACATACGGACATAATTCTGTGATACAATTTTATAGAAAAGGAGATAAGGATGTCGCTTATGGAGTTACTGAACCATGGAATGCAGCTATTCATGCACAAGGAGCTTTTCATATGAATTATTTAAAAAAATTGATGGAGTCTAAACCTTATTTTGATAGGGTACCCGACCAGTCGTTAATTGCTGGTGAACAAGGTGCTAAGTATGATTATATAGCTGCTACCAGA
This sequence comes from Paludibacteraceae bacterium, assembly GCA_016938015.1. Classification (GTDB taxonomy): domain Bacteria; phylum Bacteroidota; class Bacteroidia; order Bacteroidales; family Paludibacteraceae; genus JAFGVL01. Next base: position 22,008 of record JAFGVL010000126.1, on the reverse strand, counting down.
GGTGTTGACTATGCTTTTATATACACTTATAATGGGAGAAATTTTTCAATTAATACAAGTAAAATTAAAGGCAATAAGCTGAAAGTATCCTGGTATAATCCTAAAAATGGACAAAGTATGCTGATTGATGTTTTTGAAAATAATGGGGTAAAAGAGTTTAATCCTCCCGGAGAGATGAAACCTGGTAACGACTGGGTGTTGATTTTGGAGAAAGAATAATATCCTCCCCCGAGCACCCTCCGGTATAGGGGGAGATTGTATTGTTTTTTTGATTATGATAAGTTTTGTGTTGAAAAATACAATGTTTGCAGAATAACTCTCCCTCCCTACAGGGGAGGGTTGGGTTGGGGCTTAAAATAAAAGCCCCAAGAAATACATCTTGGGGCTTTAAGGTTACCAACCTAAAATATATAATTAAAACTAATTATATTACTTCTAATGCACAAAAGTAAAAGTAATTGGTATAAGCGTTATTTTCAAAAAGTAAAACTTATTATCAAAATCACAATTTGTTCGATGAAAACAGTTTTTTTTGATAAGAGTATTGTTGTAATGTTTTGATAAATAATGTTTTAATTTAAAAACACTTACTTTACGATAAGTAGCTTTTTTTAGTTGTTTTGAGTCAGAAAATTTAGCATATAAGAAGCTAATTCAGATCCGTTATTTTTTTGTTTTAAAGATTCGACAGATTTTATGCGTAAAATTTCCGGCACTTCATGCAACTGATTTTTTAGTAAAAAACGTATATATTTTTCGCTGTATTCGGGATGTCCTTGAATAGTAATTATGTGTTTGCCTATTGTAAATCCTTCAATAGGGCAAAATTTACTGTATGCAAATAACTCACTAGTTGGAGGTAGCGCAACTACTTGTTGTTGGTGATAGTGAAATAAGTTAAGTTTTCTTCCGGAAAAATAGTTACTTGCTTCTGTATGGCAAAGTTGTACTTCTCTAATTCCAAGTGCTAAACCTACAATGGCATTTTCTATCCTGCCACCTAGAGTGTGTGCAATTAATTGATGACCAAAAGAGATGCCAATTATTTTTGCTTCATTATGATGCAATTCTTTAATAAATTGCTTTAAATGAACTAACCAAGGTATTTCACTACAAGGATTTGCTCTGCTGGCCGAAATAACATAAATAGCTTTTTTATCGATAGTTTTTGGCAAATCTCCGGCAAAAGCTTCAAATACTTCAAATGTTAATGTGGGATCAACGTCAGTAAAAAGGTGTTGAATCATTTTTACATAACCGGTATCTTCAAACGGCATCAAGTCTTCAAAAATATCACATATGAGTAAATTTATTTTCATTGCTTGGTTTTAGTTGTTCAAAGGTATTTAATTTGTTTTAATAAAAAAGCCTTCGATAAATTCGAAGGCTTTAGTGATTTTCTGTTTTAACACAGAAAGGGGAATTATTGGTGCATTGTTGGTTTTTTAATGATGGCAAAAATTTTTGCTTCCTCCTTTTACAGTACTAATGGTACTATAATGTTTTTGAGTTAAGCCATGATTTTGTCTAAATCCTGCACTGTACATAGAATTGCAACTAGTAAGTAAAACAACTGCTGCTATTAAAAGAAAACAACTAGTTTTTTTCATGGTATTGATATTTGAAATCCTTTAAAAATGGTGTTTAAAAGTAAAAAAGAATGCAAAGTCAATTTGCTTTTACAAAAAATATGCCTAATTTAAATTTTTGTAAAAAAAACCGTAAAATAATGTAAAAAAATAGCTGTAATTTTTTACAAGCTAGTAAATGTGTAATTAATTGTGTTATAACCAATGATTAAATTGAAGTAACCGGCGTTTGCTTCGCCATCTTTAAGGGCATTGGTGGTAATGTGGGTTGTGTTTCCCAGTTTTTCTTCATAAGCTACATGATCGTGCCCTGTAATAACCATGTTTACGTGGTGGATAGCAAATAAGTCTAACAAAACGGCTAATTCCTCCATGTTAGGGTTTGTGCTAGAAGTGCGTCTAATCCTAAACAGATTAACATGAGTGAAAATAATACAATTTCTGTAATTGTTACGTTCAACAGTTAATAGGTTTTCTAGCCACGCCAATTGTTTAGAACCTAAAGTACCGCTACCACTGTCTAAGCAAATATACAAATCTTTTGTAGTGGGAGTTTTTACTGTAAAATAATACATCGAACTTCCGTATCTGGAGTAAAACTCCTTCCATCCATCAAAATATAATTCGTGATTGCCAAGTGTTAAAAAAGAAATGAGCGAATCTGATGGCGGTAGTATGCTATGAAAAGTGTTATAATCGGCTGCATGACCTGTACAAAAATCGCCATTGATTACTACTGCTGTAGCGTTCATTCTTTTTGCCGTATCAAAAAATGAATATGTGTTTTTTGTTGCTCCAACATGACTGTCGGACATGTTCATTATTAAATAGTCTTCGGTAGCAACAGCGATAGTTTGATATGGATGTTCGGCATTCCAAGCCATCGATTTTTCGTATCTGTCGTTAACTGACGAAGGAGATATAAACATATCTTTTATATCTACGTTATCGCTACATGCAGTTAGCAATAGTAGCAATACTAACAGACTGTAATTTATTTTTTTGTTGCAATATTCCATTTTACACCTGTTCTAACAAAAAAAACAAAATAATTAACGCTTGCATTAAAGGCTCCCGAGCTTTTATACCATGTTTCGAAAAAAGGAGTCATCTTATTTTTAAATTCATACATCCCTTTAATATAAAATAGGGGATTGGTTTCTTGACTGATTGAAAAATAATCTCTGTTGGTGGCGCCGCAACTTATATTCCAATAGTGGTTTTGTGGATGAAGAAAAAAGTCGAATGAATAAATCATGTTCCAATTTTCCCAAATGCCTGCATTGTGTTGTAGGGAGTAATTTTTTTCAGCTTGATATGAGTAACTTAACCTTCGAAAATGAGTACCAAATTCGGTGCTGAATCTTTTTATCGATACAATAAAAAAGGCTCCCAAATTGTGTTCTGTAATTAGTTTACTTGGTTTATTCCAGATGTATAAACCATAAAAATTTATTGAAAATAATCTGTGTTGTAATTTTCGGTTTAAGAGAGTTTGAAAGCCTGAAATAAATGAAGAATTAGAACCCAACAGCGTGTTTTCAATACCAATAGAAAGTGAACTGTTTTTGTGTTGATAGTTGCCTATTAAAGAGCTTGTTAAATATGTTCCCTTCGAAACTTGTGACTTGCCAATATCGGATATAACAGCTAATTGTGCTTGCGCAAATGTGTGCTCACTTACTATAAAAAAACATAAAAACAGAAACACTTTGAGGAGTGTTTGCATTGTAATACTTGTTGGTTTAGTTTACAAAAGTAAATAGAATATTTGAATTATCAACTAACCAATTTTTTAGTGAGGATTAGTTATTTCCTCTATCTCAAATATGTTATTTCTATCCCATTTTTTCCAGTAAACCAACGCATTTTGCCGTATGAGCGACCAATAATTTTCGTCGGATAAACCAAATTGAGTTATTCCTTGTTCAATATCCGATTCTACTTGTTTCAGGTATTCCGGTTTTAAGGTTATTTTAATAGATTTGCCTTGATAAGTGAATATGGCAATTGGTTTTGTAATGGAATCGGGATGGATGCGTATTGTGCCCTGTCCCAACGTAGCACCTGTACTAACCTGAATTCCATCATTCATACAACTAAATGGAGGTGTTGTCCCTGCAAAACTAACAACCTGCATCAAGTCGGTACCAATACCAAAGTAATCTCTTGCCCTAATGCCCATTTTTGCACCTACAATAGAGAAAACACCTAGATGACCGTGAAATTCGTCGGTCATAACACAAGCTTTCCATTCGTCTAATCCAAAACTATTTATTGTTGTGTCCATAATGGCACGAACATCATAAACGTACATATTTTTTTGTGCCGGAAATCCGTAAAAAGCAACGTATTCTCCCGGTTTATAGGTGCCGTTAATAATATCTGTTATTACTTCTTTTATGGCTTCATAATTATAATTAGTGTTGTAGCGTATATTTTTATTCGTTTTTAATGCCTCCATCTCAATTAATTCCGGATTGATTAAAAATAATGCTGCTAATTCGTCCCACAGTTTAAAATGGTTTTCATATAATTTTTTTAACGCTAAGGGTTGATTATGAGTTGTGTAAATGGTTTTTCCAACAAGTGATGTTGTGTTTTTACATTGATTAAATAGATAACTGTCAAATACAGCTTCTTTTTTCGATAGGTTTGATAAAATATTGATTTTTCTTCCACAAACTAACACTGTTTCTGCTGATTCTTTATCACATTCGTAATTAAATCCTTTTAAGGAATTGGCTGATTCGTTGTACCAAATAATATCTTCTACTTGAGGTAAAATAGACGGATGGTTTTTTATAAGTTGTGCTATGTTGGTTAATGGAGCAAGACAAAAAAGTGTGACTTGTTCTTTAGATTGCTCTATTATACTAGCTACTTGTGTTAAATTAATTGTTTGAAAAGACCCTGTTATTGTATCTCCCCAGCTAAGTTGTTGATTAAAACTTCTCCATGAAGGATTGATGTTTTTTAATTTTTTTCCTGTATAAATAGGAATTGTATCTCGATTAAATTCTTTTAGTAGTGCTTTTACTTTTAAAACTCCTTCATCGGGCTGTAATGTACCATCGGAAACCATAATAGCTTTAATGGTAATTGTTGGTTGCGATAACAATAGGCTGATAGCACGCATATCGTCGATAGCACAATCGGTATCAATAATTATTGTGTGTTTGTAGTGGGAGTGTAGGGGACTGCCATTTACTGGGTTTAAAAGCGCTATCAAAAGTAAAAAAACAAAACTAATCTTTTTCATTTAAATAAAATTTTATAAAGCCTGTGGAATGGTTATTATGTATAATTTAGAGAGTTAAAACTTAAGATTTATGCCACCAAAAACAGTAATACCCGGCATGGTATAATACCGTACATTTTCATAAATTTCGTTAAGCAGGTTCTCTGTACTTGCAAACACTTCAACATATTTCCATGGACGATAGGATAATTTGGCATTTAATAGTGTGTAGTTTTCATAATTCACTTTTGCTACAGAAGGATCTGTATCAAGATTGTTTATGTATTGTGCACTTACTGTAGCTGATATTTTTTTCCATGTATAACCAACGCTTGAAAATAGATTATGTTTTGGTGTTCCATAAACAGGAGTTTTCATATCTATATAACTATAGGTGAGCGAAAAATCCAAATTTTTTACAACCCTTGCATTAGCGGCAAATTCAATTCCCATATTGGATATTGAACCTGCATTTTGCAAACCTAGTAGAGGTACAGTTATTATCATATTATCTCCTTCCACCTTAAAACCGGTTAATTCAAGATTAAGCTTGTTATTAAAAAATGATTGTAGAATGGACGTTTCATAGCTCATTATCTTCTCAGGATTAAGGTTGGAGTTGTGATTCCAAATATATAGTTCTTGTATGGTTGGACTGCGAAAACCTTCTGAAGCAGATGCCTTCCATGTAGTGTTTTTTAGTAGTTGGAAAGTGAAGCCTCCTGAAGGAATCCATTCTTCTCCGTATACAGAATGGTTTTGATAGCGAATCCCTGCATTTAAAGTCAGTTTATTAAATACGGTTTGTTGTACTAAACCATACACTGCAGTTTCAATAATAGTGGTGTCTTTAAATACAATTCCTTTTCCGCTCATAGCTAAGGTATTTTCAGCTTTTCCTCCGTAATTAAGCACATCTGCACCAATTGAAATGTTATTGCCTTTAAAAAGTTTTGTCGTTTCGTGAATATTTATACCGTAATTTGCATCGTTTGAATGGAACCCGTCGGAGATATTATGTTCGCCAAAGTTGTAAAAAAGTTTTATTGCTCCTGAAAATTTTTTGAATTCATTTTCCAAATCAAAAGCCCAATAACCGCGGGTTATATCTAAGGTATTCCCTTTTTTTGCATTGATGGTATCAGGTCCCGGGTCGGTGGCAGTAAATTGCGCAATACTAAAATCAGTATTTGCTCGGAAATGCTTGTTTAATTCGTAACCTAACTTAATGTATCCATTGTTAATGTTAAAATCAGAATTGGCACGATGACCATCTGTTTGGTTGTGGTTTCCGGAAGCAAAAACACTAAATCCATTTTTTTTGTATCCTATATTAGCCATGTATTTCTGTGTATTATACGAGCCATACATTACATTTGCATTTGTATGAAAGCCATCTTCTTTTTGTTTACGGGTAATAATATTTACAACTCCACCCATGGCATTTGAGCCATATAGTATAGAACCGGGTCCTCTAATCACTTCTACTTTTTCTACATCCGAGGTCACATAAGAATCGGCCAATGGGTGCCCGAAAATTCCCATAAATTGAGGATGCCCGTCAATAAGCATTAATACTCCTGTTGTAGGGCTTCCACCAATACCTCGCATTGTTATTTGACCTGCGGCTCCTGTAGATACACCAAATCCTGTAACTCCACGTTCAGTAACAAATAAACCCGGAATACGCCCATTAAGTACAGGTAAAATTGCCGATTCACTGCTTCCTATAATCTGTTCGTTATTAACTACAGAAACAGACATGTGAACATTATTTTTATTGATTTTTGCCAGTGTGCCGGTTATTACAAATTCATCTAAATTTAATGAATCGTTAATAGTTTTATCTGTTTGTTGCGAAAATGCATAGACATTGGATAGTAAAAAAACACTAACTAAATATACAAGTTTTTTCATGAGAATAAATTTTAAATATAGTAACACAATGTATTAAAAACGTGCTACCTTTTGGTTAAAAAATATGACCTTTCAAGGTCAACTATGATTTATTTTTTAAAAGCGATACAAATTGTGTTACTTTTTTGTATTTTCGTGGCACAAAACTAACTATTCAATTTATAATATACAACACATAGCATTAAAAAGTTAATAACACTATGCCGGTAACTCGTTTTGGAATATCGATAGAACAACCTTTGCTGGAGGCATTGGATGAATATGTGAAAGAGAATCAATTTACTAATCGCTCTCAAGCTATACGGCAGTTGATTAGTAAAAATCTTGTGGAAAAAAAATGGCAATGCAATAACTCTGTTGCCGGAGCTATCACACTTCTTTTCGACCCTAAAAAAAGAGAAATCCTCAATCAAATAGCTTTAGTGGAAGAGGATTTTTATAAAGAAATACTTTCATCACAGCGATTTTTGTTAGAATCAGACAAGTGTTTGGAGATTGTTGCCGTTAAAGGTACAGCAGCCAGATTAACAAAATTATCCGATAAGTTGATATCAATAAAAGGTATTTTACACGGTAAACTAAGTATGAGTAGGGCGGATTGAATTAAGAATTAAGAATGATGAATGAAGAATTAAAAAATAAATTAAGTGAGTTGGAGGTTTGGTTTACTTCTAGAAAAGGTTCTGTTGTAGCTTTTTCGGGAGGTATTGATTCTGCATTGGTACTTTTTTTAGCCAGAAAGTTTCAAGGAAAAGAAAATGCTATTGGTGTTATTTCAAACTCCGAGAGCCTTAAAAATAAAGATTTTGAAGAAGCAAAAGCTTTTTGTGAACAGTTTGATATTCAGTTAGAAATTATTAAAACTAATGAATTACAAGATGAGCGATACAACAAAAATCCGATTGATCGTTGTTTTTATTGCAAATTGCATCTGTTCCAAGATTTACACGCATTTTCCAAAAAGTATCTCGGATTTGATGTGTTGAGTGGTACCAATGCCGACGATTTAGGCGATTACCGTCCCGGTATTAATGCTGCTAATGAGCAACAAGTAGTATCGCCGTTGGCAGATTGCAAAGTAACTAAAGAAGAAATACGACAAATAGCCAAGTATTTTGAGTTGCCTAACTGGAATAAGCCTGCCAGTCCTTGTTTAAGTTCACGCATTCCTTATAATCAATCGGTTACCGTAGAAAAATTAAAGCAAGTAGAAATGGCGGAAGAAATTCTTAATAACTATGGTTTTGAAGATGTGCGTGTACGTCATTATGGTACGGTGGGTAGAATAGAAGTGAGAAAGGAAGATTTAGAAAAACTTCGTTTGGTTCAAAATGAAATCATACAAAAAATAAAAGCAGTTGGTTTTGAAAATTGCGAAGTAGATGCAGAGGGGCTTGTATCAGGAAAAATGAATCGAGTTATCAATAAATAAAATAACAAATCAACATGAAGATACTTTATTACGATTGTTTTGCAGGTATCAGTGGCGATATGAACCTTGGTGCTATGATAGATTTAGGTGTTCCTGAATCTTATTTGGTTGCTGAATTACAGAAATTAAACATTAAAGGGTTTAGTTTGAAGGTGGAACCCGATTTACGTAGAGGTATTTCGGGTACTAAAGCACAGGTATTGGTTAAGAAGAATTTATTTGAAAAACACCGTCATCTTCGTCATGTAGAAGAAATTGTAAATGGCAGTACACTTTCGGACAAAGTAAAAGCTTTATCCATGAAGATTTTTACCTTAATCGCTGTTGCCGAGGCTAAAGTGCACAACATTGATATTCAGAAAGTACATTTTCATGAAGTAGGTGCGTTAGATTCTATTGCCGATATAGTAGGAGCGGCCATTTGTTTAGATTATTTAAAGGTAGATAAAGTACTGGCTGCACCTATTCAATTAGGCGGAGGAACTGTAAAATGCGACCATGGTATTATGCCCGTTCCGGCTCCTGCAACTTCGGAGATAGTGAAAAATGTACCTGTAAAAACAGGTTTGGTTCAGCACGAAGCAACTACTCCTACCGGAGCAGCCATTTTAGTGGCTACGGTAGATGAATTTACCGAGAAAGTAGATTTCCCCATTGCAAAAACGGGTTATGGTATTGGTATGCGCGATGTTTCGGAAGTTCCTAATGTGTTGCGTGTTTACTTATCCGAAACAACTAACGAACAAGGTGTACACGATGTGATGGTGGAAGAAGCCATCGTACTTGAGTGCAATATCGACGATATGAACCCTGAGCAATACGGTTTTGTATTGGATAAACTATTTGAAGGCGGAGCAAGTGATGCTTGGTTGGTGCCAATCATTATGAAAAAATCACGTCCTGCCATTACATTGAGCGTGCTTTGTACGCCCCAAAAAGCCGATGAAATGAAGGAAATAATTTTTAAACATACATCCAGTATTGGTTTGCGCGAATCGGTTGTTACAAAAAGCATGTTGCATAGAGAAACACTAACCGTAAGTACTAAATATGGTGAAGTTAGGGTAAAACAGTGTGTTTATCAAGGCAAAGCTGTGCGTTCAAAACCCGAATTTGAAGATTGTAAAGCATTAGCTAATAAGCATAACATTTCAATTGATAAGATTGAAAACGAAGTACTCAAAAATTTATAAATAATTTCAAATTAATATAAAACAGTTTATTTAATCTGAAATTTGAAATCTGAAATTGAAATCATGAATTTAATCGACATTTTCGAAAAATATAAACAAGGAGAACTCGACCTCCCCGAAGCTCTTCAAATGGTATCTAACCATGGTATAGAAGAAATGGGTTTTGCAACTATCGATACCGATCGCTTACAACGTACCGGTTTTCCGGAGGTTATTTATGCTGCCGGAAAAACAGTAGAACAGGTAAAGCTAATTGCCGAGCGCATGTATCAGAATAAGATAGATGTGTTGGCTACCCGTGCCACTGCCGAAATGTACGAAGCTATAAAGACTGTTATTCCAAAAGCCGTTTATAATGAAACAGCAAAAACCATTATGTATAAACATCAGGTAAGCCCGCAATCAAAAGGATATATTGTGGTAGTTGCAGCCGGAACATCCGATTTGCCTATAGCTGAAGAAGCAGTAGAAACAGCTCGTTTTTTAGGAAACGAAGTAAAAACGGTGTACGATGTAGGAGTTGCCGGTATTCATCGCTTGTTTCATAAGTTGGATGTTATACGCGGTGCAAGGGTTATTATTGTGGTTGCGGGTATGGAAGGTGCTTTGGGTAGTGTTGTGGGTGGATTGGTAGATAAACCGGTTATTGGAGTTCCTACCAGTGTGGGATATGGAGCCAACTTTCAAGGCTTATCGGCATTGCTTTCTATGTTGAATAGTTGTGCCAGTGGAATTTCTGTAGTTAATATTGATAATGGATTTGGAGCTGCCTGTCAGGCTTCGTTAATAAATAAATTATAGCATGATTGAGTTATTAGTTTTAGCCCTTACCTTGGGGTTTGTGCATACTTTTTTTGGGCCGGATCATTATGTGCCGTTTATTGTAATTAGTAGAGCCCGAAAATGGTCGTTAAAAAAAACAATGTGGGTTACTTTTATAGGAGGTGTAGGGCATATTCTTGGTTCTGTAGTTCTTGGTTTTGTGGGTGTGGCTATTGGTTTAAGCATTACTCGTATAGAAACCATCGAATCGTTTAGAGGAGATATTGCTGCCTGGTTATTAATGATATTTGGTGTAGCCTATAGTATTTACGGCATATTTAAGCTGTTTGGAAATGGTGTTCACAGCCATTTGCCTACTTTTTTGCTTCCCAAATCAATACGCCCATATAGGCATTTGCCAATTTCGGAAGAGGAGGCGCAAGAAGAAAAAGAAACGAACATTACGCCGTGGATTTTATTCCTGATTTTTGTTTTTGGTCCGTGTGAAGTTTTAATTCCACAATTGATATATCCTGCAGCCAAACACGATTTTTTTGGTGTAGCAGCTATTGCCACCGTTTTTGGCTTAGCCACTATTGGTACTATGTTGTTAACGGTATGGCTCGGTTATAAAGGAATTTCATTATTCCGTTTAAAAAAAGGAGAGAAGCTGTTTCATTTACTGGCCGGATTGATTATTCTGTTTATGGGATTAGGCATTCTATTTTTAGGTTTCTAACTTGTTATTTTTGAATAGACCCTATTTTTGCCCCGCTCGTACACGAATTGAAAATCACTGACCAAAGGGAAGTAATCCTTTCGCGTTCGTAAAAAGAACAATAGAGCCTATGATATCAAAATTCATCGGCTCTGTTTGTTTAGAATACAGTTGTGCGTTATGGTTTAAGAGTTATGGTTAGTGAGGCCGTCACTTTAAGTGACATTTTCACTAAGAAATATTTGAAGGATTATAAACGCAAGTGTTGGGGTTTTTGCTCACTTTATGCTTGCTGTTTTTTGTAAGCTGATTTTTTATTTCGCAACCATCACAACCATCGCAAGGATTGTTTTTTTTGCGAATGTATTTTATGATAGCATACACTGAATAGGCTACCGATAAGGCAAGGATAATATAGACGATTAGTAGTTGCATAAATTAACGATTAGAGATTAACAATAAACGATTAGAGAAATACTTTTTTATTTATCTCTAATCTCTTATCGCTAATCGTTATATTAAAGACCCTATTTGATATACCGCAAATGCTATTACCCAAGCAATAGTTGTTGTGTAAACCATGGTAAATATGGCCCAGCCCCAATTAGCTTCTTTTTTAATGGCCGCTATTACAGCTATACATGGAAAATAAATTAAAATAAACAACATAAAACCAAAGGCTACCAAAGGCGTAAAAACTTTTTGTCCTTTTAGTTCTCCGTATTGATGGGTTTGGTTTTGTAGGTTTTTAATTAATGCGCTCGAGTTTTCGTCGGCTTCCATATCGGCATGGTAAAGCACCCCCATGGTACTAACTACAATTTCTTTGGCAGCCAATCCGGTAATTATACTTACACCCATTTTCCAATCGTATCCTAAAGGTTCTATTATTGGTGTAATGGCATGTCCTAATTGCCCGATATAGCTTTTTTCTTGCCGTTCAGATTCTTTTTCAATTTCAAGTAAGTTGATTTTGTCGGCTTTTGTTTGGGCATTTAAATGCGTATTGCTTTCGATAAGTGTAATTTCATTATCGTAGTTTCTCGATAAGTCTACGTTACGTGGGAAATAGCCTAATCCCCAAATTAAAATGGAAGCCAATAATATAACCGTTCCCATTTTACGCAAATACTGTTGCCCTTTGTGCCACATATGTAAGCTGGTATTTTTTAGTGTGGGAATACGGTAAGGAGGCAACTCCATTACAAAAGGAACTTCTTTTTTAGCAAACGCTACTTTTTTCATTACTAAAGCAACCAGCACCGCCAACAATATACCAATTAGGTAAATGGAAAATAATACTAGGCCTTGGTAAGAGGGAAAAAATGCTGATATTAATAATACATACACCGGTAAACGTGCACTACATGACATTAGGGGCGAAATTATCATGGTTAAAATTCTGTCGGACCTGTTTTCGAGAGTTCGTGTAGCCATAATAGCCGGCACATTACATCCAAAGCCCATTATTAAAGGGATAAACGATTTACCATGCAAGCCCATTTTATGCATTAATTTGTCCATTATAAAAGCAGCACGAGCCATATACCCCGAGTCTTCCATCAAAGATATAAAGAAAAACAAAATTAAAATATTGGGTAAAAAAACAATTACTCCACCTACACCGCCTATTATACCATCTACAATTAAATCTTTAAGAGCACCCTCTGCCATATAGTTTCCTACCCAATGGCTTAATGCAGTAACTCCGGATTCTATCCATTCCATCGGATAAGAGCCGACTGAGAAGGTTGTTTGAAACATGATCCACATAAAAAATAAAAAGATAGGGTAACCCCAAAAACGATGCGTTAATAAATCATCGAGTTCGCGTACTTTTCTTTTGGGTTGAACAGGTTCTTTGTAGGTTTCTTTTAATGCGCCATCAATAAAACCGTATTTTGCATCGGTAATTATTGTTTCAGAGCCTTCGGCATATTCTGTTTCAAGTTTATGAATGGCTTTTGAAGCAATTTCTTTTATTTTTAAAAAGTTGGGTGTTTTTGCCAGTTGTTGTTCTGTAGTTTTATCTTTTTCTAATAGTTTGATGGAAATATAACGTGTTGAAAATTTATCGGTGATTTCGGGATTTTTTCGCAGTTCTTCTTGAATATTTTTAATCTCATCCTCAATCATATCGCCATAATTTATGTGTATATGACGAACGCTTGGTTCTTGATCTTCGTAAACTGAAATTAATTTTTTAAATAAATGATCGATGCCTTTTCCTTTTGAAGCAACTGTTGGAATTATAGGAATACCCAACATTTTTCCTAACGCTTCATAATCAAATTTTACGCCTTTTTTCTCCAATTCATCGTACATATTTAGGGCTATTACTACCTTAATATTCATGTCGATTAGTTGGGTAGAGAGGTAAAGGTTACGTTCTAAGTTCGACGAGTCAATTACGTTTACTACAATATCCGGCATTTTTTCGGTAATGTGGTTACGCACATACAATTCTTCGGGCGAATATTCTGTAATAGAGTAGGTGCCGGGCAAATCGACAATATTGAATTGATAGCCGTGCTTATGCATTACGGCTTGATGGGCATCAACAGTTACTCCACCGTAGTTACCCACTCTCTCGTGCGATCCGGAGGCATAATTAAACAAAGTAGTTTTTCCGCAATTCGGATTTCCAACTAAGGCTACATTGATAATTTTCCCTTTTTCTAGAGCCGATACTTTTAATGTTTCTTCATCAATAGTGCCTTTAAAAGCAGTTTTAGCAAATTTTTGTGCTTCTTTTTCCGACACAACTTCAATCAGTTGTGCTTCGCTACGACGTAAAGAAACATTGTAGCCCATTATTTCATATTCAACAGGGTCTAGTAAAGGGGCATTTTTAATTACGGTTACTTTTTTCCCTTTCACAAAACCCATTTCGGTAATGCGTTTACGAAAAGTACCATGACCAAGTACTTTTGTGATGATGGCCGATTCGCCTGTTTTTAAGTCGGAGAGATATATATTATTCATATTTTTTTTGTTTTTTATTTTGTATAAAGACCTAATGTATTGTGTCTTTACTAAATGCATGTACTACAATTCCATTCCAAATCGTACGATACCTACTAAGGCATTATTTAATTTATTTTCGGTTCCTGCAGGGTTAATTATATATTGAATATCCGGTTGAATATATAAATGTTCGTTTAACACCATTTTGTAGGTTAATTCGATTGTAGTTTCGTGCGTTATTGACGCATTATCACTGCCAAAATAAGCAACTGCAAGTCCTAGCATATCATCCGTTCGTTTTTTAGAGAATTCTTTGTAATTAATACCTAAACTATAAAAATGATTGTGAATATTTATTTTGTTAGGACTATAACCAATTTGAGAAAATATACTTATATTTTTGTTAATGTCTTGGTCTCCAATAAAATATATTCCTCCATTTTCATGATAACCTAAAATAGAAGATTTATGTTGGTGATAATACCCACTAATTTTATAATTACCATTTTTCTCTTTTATTAAACTTTTTGCTAAGTGAAATTCACTCACAATTAAATATCCATCTTCTTTACCAACTATCCAATTAGTATTATAGTTATTTCTACTATTTGGAGTACCATCAAAAAAAGTAATTTGCCAGTTGGAGTAATTATTAATTTGCCATTGAAAATTAAGACCTAATGCCGTTATTGGAAAAATTGGCAGTGTTATATTATCCGACATTACTGTGTGAACTCCAAAAGAGCTGTTTACAAATAATCCACCATTTTCGGTAACCGCATAGTTGCTGTTCATATCTTGTAAGCCAACAGTTACAGCAATTTTTCCGAAGCGTTGTTTGTACCAAAGTTCATATAATACCGATAAATTACCGGCTTCAATATTGGAGGCTATTTGAATGTCGCCAATTAAATTTGCCGATGGTGTATCGCCATGTGTATTCATAAAGTCGATACAAAACTCACCACCTTTCCACCAGCGTGCTTTTTCGGTATCAAATCCTAATCCGATATGGGCCATTCCGAGATAGTTTGTACCTGTTTTAATTCCGCCATTAAGGTTGTTTACCATATCGCCGGTATACGATGCCGTATAGCTAAAAGCAGATGTATTTTGTGAAGAATCAGTTTGTGCGTTACCAGTTAAGAATAATAAGGCAAGCAGACTTATTATCCAAAATCTTTTTTTCATGTCAGTTCAATTTTTTGTCAGTTTATTTATGTGACAAAATTACAACAGGATTAGCGTTTTTGAAATCACTATAAATAATGAATTGTTTAATTATCACTCATTAGTTATAGTTAAAAACCTTACAAAGATAATGAATCTGTAGAGATAATTTTTTGCAAAACGGCATAGATAGTTAAACCGGAAACCGATTTAATACCGGTTTTTTGAGAAATATTTTTACGATGGCTAATAACGGTGTGTATGCTGATAGTTAGTTTATCGGCAATTTCTTTGTTGGTTAAACCTACAGCAAGCAGTTTTAGCACATCAATTTCTCTATCGCTTAAAATTTCGGGAGAGTTAGTTTTATTGCAGGTATTTTCTTGGTTAAGTAGTTTGTTTATTTTTCCGTAAATAACTTCAATGGTATCAGAAATTGTAATTATATCATCCAATTTATCGAGTAGTTCTTGTTCAAAATAAGCGTAAATCAATCCAATCCATTTTATTTGATGATAGTCGTTTTTAATGTTATTAAAGCTTTTGGTGTTGTTTTGAATGTAGGAAGGATTGATAATTATTAGTTCGGTTTTTTTTCGAGTAGTAATTAAATCAATTTTTTCGAGAG
Source organism: Paludibacteraceae bacterium (assembly GCA_016938015.1). GTDB lineage: Bacteria > Bacteroidota > Bacteroidia > Bacteroidales > Paludibacteraceae > JAFGVL01. The sequence continues at coordinate 6,391 of JAFGVL010000126.1, read as the reverse complement.
AGTTTATAATTGAAAATTCGAAGGATTTACTTTGTTTATTAATTAGGTAAACTAATCCTTCAGCAATTATCAACGAAGGTTCAAGAATAATTATATGGCTGTGTTTATTGTTGTTCATTTTTTAGTGATTGTTCCATTCTACCTACTAAAGGAATTAATAGTAAATCTTCAATCTTGGAATGAATAGTTAAATCGTACTCTAATTTATATAGTTTGAAAAATAACTTGCGACGAATAACTTGGTCGTTTTTTTCCGGTAAATAATTAATGAGTAAGTTTTTTAGGTCTGTTAGTTTTTCTTCAATATCGTTATGGTGTTCTTTATATTCCATTACAGAATACTGAGTTTTTTGTTTGGTCGCATTTGGATGTGCAATTTTTTCGTGAAGCGATAACACGTAAGGAAATACGATTTCATTTTCGTAGTTTAAATGTTCGGTTACTTCATTAAAATAATTAATAAAGAATTTTTCAACTAACGACATTTCTTTATAATTATTGACTTGAGCCATTTCTTTTATTGACTGCAAAATGTTGGGGTACATTTCTTTGGAATAAAAATGATGGCTTTTTTTAAGAAACGAAACTATTGGAACGATATCGTTAAAAGATAATGGCTTGTTTGGAACAAAATCAGTAGTGTTATAGAGGCTTAAAATAACAAAGAATAAATTGGTGTCAATGTTTTTTTCTTCGCAAATTTGAAGTATTGATTTGTTGTTTAATGGAAAATTGATTTCAAAATGTTCTAGTAAAAGCAACAAATGAGCATTCTTTTCAACAAGATCTGCTAATTTGATGGATGGAGAATAATTTGTGTTACTAAATGAATTCATTTTTAGGCAAGTATTTATTACCAAATTTTCTTTTTCTTTTGTTCTTCCAGAATGCGTAATTGTTCGTTTTTTAAATCGTAGGCACGACTTTTAAATGCAATTGTAGCGAACTTATCACTTGCAATTCCTTCTAAAAATTTATTAACGCTTGGTTCTTCTTCTTTTATGGTTGCAAGCCACCAAATAGCACTCCAACCTATCATAAATTTATTTAAATCGGTACGTTCTTCGGTGTCTTTTGCTTTTTCGAGTAATTGAACCAGGTATTTTACGTTGTGGTTGGCATAATAAGAATATACCAGCATTTCGTTAATATCTACGGTTTCGGGTGCATTGGCATATATCTCTTCTAGGGGAGCGTTTACCAAATATTCGAATAAATCGTAGAAATTTGCATTTTTAATTTTTGAAAGCTTTTTTTCAAACTCTGCCTTAATTTCAGGGTTAGCAGTAAACAATTCACCAAAAAATGCTTTGTATCGCATATCAAAGATGCCTTCATCCCACAAACCTTCGTTTATAAATTTGATGGTTTTGTCAACAATAGCTTTATCTTGAGTGGAGTAATAGGTTTTGTATAGGTTTAGGATTTTATCTGCTTTAGGGTCTTCGGCATAGGGGTCAAAGGCATAGCTTAAGCTGCAAGATAAAATCATTGTGATGATAAGTAATTGTTTCATAGGATAATTAATTTTGTTTTTACAACTATTCAATTAAATTCATTTTTACCAAATATCAAACCAAAAACATAAAAGCAGAACTTTTCAAAGTTAGAAAAAAAAGCAAGAGTAACAAGCTCAAAACTAAAACGAATAGATTAAAAAATTAAACACCGAAATAAGCTTGAAAAGATTTAATCTTCATGAGTTGCACAAATACGGTATATAAAAATGCATGCATAAACGGAAAGGTTTCCAGTATTTTAAACAGCTTATCTTGCCGTTTTTTTATGCGTATCATGTTGTTCAATTCTAGGGGTTTGTAGTTTTCATCCATAATTTTTCGGGCTATTTCTTTCCCACTAATTAAAGCGTAAGAAATTCCCTCGCCGGTACCTTTGGATGTTAAACCGGCAGCATCGCCCGTTAAAAAAACGGAACCAAATTCGTAACCCTTGTAATTGTAGCAAATAGGAGCTCCATGAAGTTCTTTGTTTAGAAACGTATAGCCTTTGGAAGTAAGGTAATTTTCCAACTCTTTTCGTGCTTTTTTGCTGTTTAAAATAAGGGGGTTAAAGTAAACACCTATGTTGGTGTGTTCTTTGTGTGGAAATACCCAAATGTAACCTGTTTTAAGTGTTTTGTATTTTAAATACCATACGCATTCGTTGGTAATAACAGGGATATTGTAATAAAGCCCAATGCAATGCTTGGATGTTAGCCCTAGGCTTTTTCTAACTAACGAAGTAGAACCATCGGCACCTACTAAATAATTATAGTGAATGTGCTGCCCTTCGGTTGTTATTACTTTATTTTGTTGTATTTCTTGTACCGTTGTATTGTTTAATACCCTTATGTTAGAGGCGTCTTGTAGTTGTTGTAGTTGGTATTGTCCCAATTCTAAACGGGTAATTGTGCGAATCGGATTTGCTAATTCAATTACGTGGTCATTGTCTTTGATAACTATTTTTTGCCGATTAAAACTGCGTGTTTTTTCGTTAGGAATAACATAATCTTTGGTTAAGTTAGTTAAGCCTCCGGCACAAATTTTTGGTCCAATCTCAGCCTTTTTATCAATTAACAAAACCTGTAGTTTACTTTGTTTAAGTTCTATGGCACATGCCAAGCCCGCCGGACCGGCTCCAAGAATTACAACATCGTAATGAGTTGAAATCATATTTTACAATTGCATTATAAACTATTCTTCTATAAATTCAGATTTATCAACCCCACATAAAGGGCACTCCCAATTATCAGGCAACTCCTCAAAGGTAGTACCTTCTTGGGCTTCATCGTAAATGTATCCACATACTTTACACTTGTATTTTTTGAATGAGTTATTGCTATCAATGGTATTATCTTCAGGTTTTTCAATATACGTAGGTGCATTTTTGGGAGAAATACCTTTCATCTTTTCTCTGTAGTATTTATAGGTCAATGCTTCTTTGCTGTCGTCTATTACTTCAGCATTAACCATTTCTCCAATAAACATCCAATGAGATCCCATATCGATGGTTTGTACTAGTTTACATTCGATGTATGAGATGCAATGATTTAACACGATGGGTACGCCGGTATCGCCGTATTGAATTATCATATCGTTCATTTTGTCTATGTCGTTACCACTTTTAAACCCAAAAACACCCATAACAGTGGGAGAGATGGTAGTATCTAAAACACTTGCTGAGAAGGCTTTTGATTGTTTGATTAATTCGGATGTATAATTGTTTTTATTAGAGCAAGTGGCAAACATAGCCGGAGAAGAAGTTACCTGAAAAACGGTGTTAGAAATAAAACCATTCCCTTTATTTTTGTTTCCGGACGATACAATAAAAAGTCCGTAGGAAATGTGGTAAAGTGCATCGTAATTTATCATCTAATTTTGATTGAATTATTTATGTATTTCATTAGGGGATACTAATTCTGTTCGTTTACAAAAGTAATACCTTTGTTTTTTAAAACAAGGTCGTTTGTTAAAAAACAAGTAGTTTATTCATAATTTGTAGTAAACTATTTTATTTTAAACGAGATTTTTATATTTAAAAATTCATAAATAAATAATTCTTTTGAATAAACCATAAAACAATAAACTATTAATTTTCACATCTTGCCAAAAATTAGTACTATTGTTTTTCTAAAGAAAACACATGGAGGATTTTTATGCATAAAATGATTCGAAAAACAAGCAAAGCAGTGCGTATGCCTCGTAAGCGTCAGCGGGATAATCTTTTATACGAGAGCTTGCAATATACCGGTAATTTGACCGATAAGACTAGCTTTGAGCTTACAGTATATGATGGGATGAGGGTAGAAGAATTGCATTTTGAAACTTCCAAAGATGTTATCAAAGCGATTAATCCCAAAAAAACAAATTGGTTACACGTGAGCGGATTGGCTGATGTAGATGCCGTGTCGGCACTTTGTAAGGGGCTTGGATTTGAGTTGTTGTGGATACAGGATATTTTAAATACCCGCCATATTGCCAAAATAGAGGAGTCGCCCGAATTGAGCCTTACCGTTCTCGATGCTTTTACTTACGATGAAAATGAAGTGTTGCAAAAAGAACATATTAGCATAGTGCTGGGTAAACATTTTGTTATTTCGTTTCAAGAAACTAAACGCGACCATTTTAAGGATATTCGCAAAGCTATTGTGGCTAATAATGCCAAGGTGTGTACGCAAACTGCCGATTATTTGTACAACTTGTTGCTTAGTAATATAGCCGATAATTATCTTGCTGTGCTTGATGTGCAACGCGACCGTATGGTGGAACTGGAAGATGCGTTGATGGAATTTAACGAAGACCATGAAGAAACAGGACGTTTGATACAAGCATATCGGAAAGAATACTTGTTGATGCGTAAAAACATTATGCCTTTGAAAGAAGAATTTAGGGAGTTGTTACGATTAAATTCGGATTTGATAAGTAAGGCTAACTTAATTTATTTCAAAGATACTTACGACCATTTGAAACAGGTTTTTCAGTTGATAGATAATGCCAAGGAAACAATTAAATCGCTGGTTGACCTCTATATGGCAAACAATGATTTACGCATGAATCAGATTATGAAACGCCTTACGGTGGTATCTACCATTTTTATTCCGCTTACTTTTTTAGCCGGAGTATGGGGTATGAACTTTAGTAATATGCCTGAATTACACTATCAATATGGCTATTTTGTAGCTTGGGCAATTATGATAACGGTGGGAGTGTTGATTTATTTATTTTTTCGAAGGATGAAATGGTTTTAAAAAGCAAACTCAAGCTTTTTTAATTTAAAAGAGCTTGAGTTTAAATACATAGAATTTCTAGAAAAAAATGTGTTTGGAAACTATTTTTTTTGTTTGTTTTTTACTGTTTTAGTCAGCAGTTGGTTATCAATAAGAGATATTAAACTTTCTTTTGTTTGCAGTCCTTTTACCATTGTTGGGTTACCTTTAACAGGAGAGAGTATTAATGTAGGAATACTTTGAATACCAAAGGCTTGAGCTAATTCTTTTTCTTTATCTATATTTACTTTGTAGATATAAATTCGGCCATTGTAGGTTACTGCCAGTTCTTCTAAAATTGGAGCTATTTGTTTACACGGGCCACACCACGAAGCGTAAAAATCAATAATACATGGTTTATCACCTAAATAAATCCATTCTTTGGGGTTATTCTCGTAGTCGATTATTTTTTTTATAAACTCCTCTTTTGTTAAGTTTATAGTTCCCTTTTTATTGGTAGAAGGTTGTGATGAGGTAGTTGTTTTTTGTGCAAAAGCGCTTGTAAATAAAAACACACATCCAATTATTGTGTAAAGTACTTTTTTCATCTCTTTATAAAATTATACGTTGTTATCTTCTTTGTAAGAATGGAGGTGGAGGAGTTACTTGCTTTTTTAACAACAATTGGTTAATAATTTCTACTAATTGAGCTTTAGGTAGAGCACCTTTTGCCATTTGCGGATTACCTTTCATCGGACAAAAAATAAGTGTTGGATAAGCCTGTACTTTAAAGGCTTGCGCCAATTCTTTTTCTTTTTCAGCATCTACTTTATAAATATATATTTTACCTTCATACTCTTTGGCTAGTTCTTCAAGCACCGGAGCAATTGTTCTACACGGACCACACCATGTAGTGTAAAAATCAATAATGCAAGGTTTGTTGCCTATATAATTCCAATTAGTTGGGTCTTTGTCAATATTGGCTATTTTTTTTACAAACTCAGCTTTTGTAATGTAGATACAATAGTTTTTTTGTTCTATATTTTTAATGCTATCCTTTTTTATAGTAGTTCCTACAGGTTTCTTTGCCACTGCTTTTTGTGAAGTAGTAGCTTTTTTTGTAGTTGATTTTTTTTGTTGTGTTGTTGCTGCCTGAACTAAAAAAAATAAGCCTGCAAGAAGAATAATTATTGTAGTAAGTTTTTTCATACGAGAATAAATTGAGGTTTATTAAATGGTTTTTATCAATTAAAATATAAAATTTACGAGGTCGTTAATGTTAACATATAAAATTAGAAACAGTAAAAAAATCATTCCGATAGCTTGTGCTTTTTCTAAAAATTTTTCGTTTGGTTTTCGTCTGGTAATAATTTCAAATAGTAAAAAGAGTAAATGCCCTCCATCTAATCCGGGTATTGGTAATATATTCATAAAAGCTAAAATAACCGATAGAAATGCTGTTGTATACCAAAATTGTACCCAATTCCATTCGTAATCAAATTGCTTGCCAATGCTTCCAAAGCCTCCTAGATTTTCAACTCCTTCTTTTGTAAAAATGTATTTCATATCAGAAACATAGCCTGATAATTTACTTATTCCTAATTTAATACCCGCCGGTATGGATGCGGCAAAACTGTAACTAATGGTTTTTGTTTTAAAAATAGCTTCCGGCATACGAGGAGCAAT
>JAFGVL010000125.1 GCA_016938015.1 Paludibacteraceae bacterium | reverse complement strand
CCATTAGCTACAGCACTTCCTGTATCGCCAGAGGTTGCTACCAATACATTTACTAATTGATTACCTCCTTGTTTAGCTATAAAATAGCCAAGTAAACGAGCCATAAAACGCGCTCCAACATCTTTAAAAGCTAGCGTAGGACCATGAAATAGCTCTAAACTATAGATATTGTTTTTAATTCTTACTACGGGAGTATCAAAGTTAAGGGTGTCGTAAACAATTTGTTTCAATTTATCAGTCTCTACATCTTCGCCAAAAAAAGCATCGGCAATTGTATAGGCTATCTCTTGAAACGACAAGTTCTCAATATTTTCTAAAAAGTTAGCAGGTAAAACTTTTATTTTTTCCGGCATAAAAAGTCCTTTGTCGGATGCAAGCCCTTTTACAACAGCTTCTTCGAGGCTGGTAGTAGGAGCAATTTTATTGGTGCTGTAATATAACATGTGTTATTTGACGATTTACGATTTACTATTTTAAGAAGTTATGAGAAGTTAGACGAAGTAATGGAATATTAGAGGAATATATTTGTTTATCGTTTATCTCTAATCGCTTTTTTTATTCCGTCCACCCTTTCCACATTTGTTTCATCTTACGATAAGATGCTTTAAAGAATCCGGTTTCAGTAAGTTCGTTCATAAATTCCTCTCCGTAAAGTTTTCCATAAGCACCTTCTCTCACGCTAAACTCGTTATACTCGGTTACCTTATCAGGAAATTTTCCTGGTCGATAAATGATAAAAGGAACAGGGTCGGAAGTATGAGTTTTAGTAATGCATGATGTTGGATGATCGGGCAAAATAGCTATGGTGACAGGTTCTTCCCATTTTTGAATTTCTTCAAAAATAGGTTTCACTATTCTATTTTCAAGGTATTCAATGGTTTTTACTTTTAGTTCGGCATCACCTTCATGTCCTGCTTCGTCGCTTGCCTCGATGTGTAAAAAAACAAAATCGCTTTCTTTCAAAGCATTGAGTGTGGCTTGGGCTTTACCTTCGTAATTGGTATTATACAAACCTGTAGCTCCTTCAACTTCAATTGGTTTTAATCCTGCATAAATACCTATTCCTTTAATTAAATCCACTGCTGAGATAACAGCACCGTTTCTAAAATCATATGTTTCTAATACCGTTTCCATTCTTGGACGATATCCGGGAGACCAAGGCCAGATGCTGTTTGCAGGGTCTTTGCCTTCTTCTATTCGTTTTAAGTTGATAGGGTGTTTTTGTAGTAGTTTTTGAGAACGTAGAATTAAATCATTTAGTAATTCAGCTGTTTCTTTTGCTTCAACACTTTCGGCTTTAATAAGAACATCGTTTATTTTTGCTCCCGGTACGTTGTGAGGAGGGGTGCAATTAATTTTTTTAATTCCATCTTTAATAACCAATAAATGGCGGTAAGATACGCCGGGATAGAATTTTATTCTTTCGTTTCCTAATTCTCTATTAAGGTATTGAATAAGTTCGTTTGCTTCTTCGTTGCTAATATGTCCGGCTGAGTGGTTTTTAATTTTTTTATTTTCTACACAAATTAGGTTGCAACGCATAGCCATTTCACCTTCTTTGATGTTAATGCCCATGCTGGCCGCTTCAAGTGAACCTCGACCTTCGAATACTTTTGCTACATCATACCCAAGAACAGAAAGGTTAGCTATTTCGCTTCCCGGTTCATAATCTTTTGGAATAGTGTGTAAAATGCCGCATTTACCTAGTTTTGCTAATTGGTCGATAGTTGGGATATTTGCAACTTGTAAAGGGGTTTTATTTCCAAGAGAGGGGAGAGGTTCGTCGGCCATGCCATCTCCAAGTATAATTAAATATTTCATGTAATATATTTTCTTTTTTTATATGGATGACCCTTTATAATAATCTAAAAACTTCATTTTAGGGTCATTTTGTGTTATTTATTAAGTAAATCTTTGTATTCGGGTAATATGTTGTTAAATAATTTTACTGTATCTTCTAATGAAAGTGAAACTTCTCCACCGGCTGCATTTAGGTGCCCTCCGCCATTAAAATATTTTTCGCAAATTTCGTTTACCGGAAACAATCCTTGAGAACGTAATGATACTTTAATTCTATTTTTATCTTCTTTAAGAAATGCTGAAAAAATAACTCCATCGATAGACAACGGTAAATTGACAAACCCTTCTGAATCGCCAATTTGGAAATTATATTTTTCTTGATCTTCTAACGAAAGAATCATAAGAGAAGTTTTGTGCTCTTTAAAGATGTACATTTTATTGGCTAATAAATGTCCCATCAGTTTCATTCTATTAGCCGAATAATTATTGTATACCTTGTGGTAAATTTCGTCTTTATTAATTCCTTTTCGGATAAGCTCACTAATAATGTAGTATATTTCGGGGTTGTTCGAGTTAAACGTAAACTTGCCGGTATCTGTCATCATTCCGGTATAAATGCACTCTGCACAATATTTATTAAGATCCGAAGCGTAACCCATTCTACATATTAAACGAAACACCATTTCGCTGGTAGAGCCAAGTTGAGGGTAAGAGATAACTACATCCCAGTTATTGAGTAAAGGATTTGGATGATGATCTATTAATATTTTTTTTGCTTTTGAATTGATTATCAAGTCTTTTAATCCTCCTGCTCTTTTGGGTTCATTAAAATCAACACAAATAATAAGTTCAACTTTTTCAAAAACAGCATTTACTGCTTCAGGTTGCTCTGTATAGATTAGGGATTTATTTGCACCCGGCATCCATTCTAAAAATGCAGGATAACGATCAGGAAAAATGACGGTAGTTTTTTTATCAATGCTAAAGAAAAAATGGTATAATGCTAATGCCGATCCAACAGCATCTCCATCAGGATTCGAGTGTGCTATGATGGCAATATTCTCGGCATCGTAAATTAAATCTTTTGCTTTTACAACTTTTTCTTCTGCAATAATCTTTGATATCATAGTAATCTTGCCTTAATTTCAAAACTACAAAATTAAGAATAAAAATGTAATTAATGACTCAAATAATTAAAGTTTGAGTGTTAAACAGCCCTTTTCTTTAGTGGAGTAATATTTTATCCCTTTTTTAATACAGGCTTGTTTTATTTTTTCGCTGGCGTAGTCGGATAGAGAGTTGTCGGTTACAATGGTTTTTGGACGAAATAAATTTTCAATATCAGTAAATCGCAAGCAGTTTTTGTGCCCGATTATCAAGTAGTCTACATCAATGGGATTGGCATTTTCTTTACCCAAAAATAATGAATCGGTAAGAATACAAAACTTTTTGCCTTGAAATGAGAAAAAACCTTTAGAATAATTTGATGAGTTGCAGACCGGTTCAGCTGAAGTTAATCTGTTTTTTAACCAATAAGCTTCGGTTGTTTTAATAAAACGCACGCTGTCTGTTGTAAAATAGAAATGTTGTTTAGGGTTAATAAAATCAATTGCGGTAAAATTTGAAGCGGCATAAACTAACACTTTTTTTGAAGAATCGGAGTGTGTGTTTCTGTATAAAAAGCTAATTTGTAAAAACCCAAAACAAATAAGGGTAACAAGTATATGCGTATAACGCTTTGTTTGTAACGCTATTGATGTAAGTATGATGAAACAAAAAAGCAAAAGTACTTCTGTTTCATTAATCCAAGTGTGATAAGTTGAAAACGGTAAATTATCAATCCAAACTATGCAGTTATTTTGTAGTTTGAGAAACCAATTTAGAGCTATCCCAATCCAGTTGTTTAGTATAACAAATGGGCTTGTTATGAATAGAGCCAACGCTAAGTAAATAATTAAAGTTGAAATAGGAATGGCTAAAAAATTAGTGAGTAAAAAATAATTTGAAAACTTGTGGAAATAAAAAATACCTAGTGGAAAAGTGGCGATTTGAGCTGCAATAGATACACATACTAAATCCCAACTCCAATTCAGAAGTTTATTGTTGAAATGAGCAAGTCTTTTTATTTTAGGATGAAAGTAGACGATGCTAAGCACTGCCGAATAACTTAACAAAAAGCTTACATCAAATAAATAATTGGGATTGATTAGAAGTAGCACAAAGGCTGAAAAAAACACGCTATTGTAAATGTTCGATTTGGAGTTTAACGCACCGGCTAACGCAACTAACGAAAACATTAAGGATGCACGCATTACTGACGGCGAAAGTCCGGTTATAAATGCGTATCCCCATAAAAGAATAATTATGAGTGCCGATTTGATAAGTAGTGTTTGTTTCGTTTTATTTAGAAAAGAGAATAAGAATAGAAAAACCACATAAATAATTCCTACATGCAGTCCGCTTACCGAAAGTATATGCATTGCACCGGAATTACTGTAACTGTTGTATAAATCGTCTTTAATTTCATCTTGATATCCAAGTGTAAGTGCTGCCAACACAGCAAATTCATCACCTTTAATATTGTTTCTTTTATATACTTCTAATAATTTGTTACGTATGTTGTGGGCTTGTTGAAAGATAGAAAAAGAGTTGTTTTGCTTGATTAATTTCCAGTTAGAACTATCTACATAAGCTGTGGCTGCAATTCCTTTTCTTGCCAGGTAGTTGGAGTAATTAAATTCCTCAGGGTTGTTTGTTTGTTGAGGTTTTCGAAGTTTGGCGCAGATTAGAATTTCATCGCCAATACAAAGGCTTTTTGAGAATTCGTTTTTGGCAATGTAAAGTATCGCATTGCCTTGTGAGGGTTTAAAATGCAAACTGTCTGCTGCAAAAGCTAAAGTTTTTACTTTAACTAAATAACTTTTGGGCTTAATGGCAGGGGTAGAACTGACACGTGCTTTAAAGATACCCTCTTTATTGAGGTTTTCGAAACTATTTTTACGTTCATATTGCTGTGCAACAAATAAGCCCCAACAAACAAAAGCAACTAATGTAGATGCACCAAAAAGCCAGCGAAAATTGTACGGGTAATTCTTTTTTAGTACATAAACGTGCAAAACAAAACCAATAATAGCACAAATAAGTAGAGGTACGATTAAGACAGATAACTTTAAAAAAGAAAAAAGTAAAATGCCTGTAATAAAAGCGATAAGAAGTCGGAAAAAAGGTGTTTGTAAAAAAAAGCTCTTCACTTTTACAAGGCCTTAAGTTTTGCAATAGTTTCAGTAGGATTGTCGGCCGAAAAAACAAAATTACCGGCTACTAAAGAATTTGCACCTAGTTCAACTAGTTTTTTTCCGGTTTCTAAGTTTACACCGCCATCCACTTGTATCAATGCATGAGCGTTTTTTCTAGTAATAAGGTCTTTTAATTGGGTTACTTTATTGTAGGTGTTTTCAATAAATTTTTGTCCACCAAATCCGGGGTTTACCGACATTAATAACACCATATCTACATCGCAAATAATATCTTCTAAAACAGCAACCGTTGTGTGCGGATTTAATGTTACCGCAGCTTTCATTCCTTCTGCTTTTATTTGTTGTATAGTGCGGTGCAAATGAGTGCTTGCTTCATAATGCACATTTAATATATTAGCGCCTGCATCTTTAAATAATGTAATATAGCGTTCGGGTTGAACAATCATTAAATGTACATCAAGTGGTTTATAGCATTTCTTTTTCAATACTTCCATTATGGGTATTCCAAACGAAATATTGGGGACAAATACACCATCCATTACATCTACATGTAGCCAATCTGCTTGGCTATTATTAATCATTTCCAACTCGTTTTCTAAGTTTGCAAAATTTGCAGATAGGAGTGAAGGAGCAATTATTGTATTCATTATGGGTATAAGATTTTGTTATGTAGGCACAAAAATATAAAAAAAATGGGTTTCAAACAGTTGAAACCCATTTTTTAAAATTAATTTAGTACAAACCCCGGAAATTTCCCCTTTATCGTTTTAGGCGTTTCGTATGCTGCTGCAAAAGCTAAAATATGGTTTATGCTTGATTGATTTGGCATGCAGTTACACTTTGTTTTGTAAGTTGTACGTAATTTTTGTGTAGATAATTTTTTCATAAGCAAAATATTTTGTTTTTATAGTTAAAACGCAGTGTTTTAAAAATTATTATTTTATATTTTATATTTTACAACATAAAATCGTTTGTAAATAACTATTTGTGTAAGTATAATCAATAAAATGGCTTTTGTTTATTAAACTGTCATTCAATTTATAAAATAAATATAAAATATTATCAGTAGTTTATATTCTTGAAATCCAGAGATATAGACCTGTGGTTTTGCTCAATTATGAGTTTTCTGTGCACTTTTTATTTTTAAAGGCATTGTTCGTAATATACTTTTTCTAAATTTGTAGCTTCAAAAAATTTCGAAAAGTTAATTTTAATAATAATAACGTAATATGGGTTTAAAAATTGTGGTTTTAGCCAAACAAGTACCCGACACCAGAAATGTTGGCAAGGATGCTATGAAGGCTGACGGTACAGTAAACAGAGCTGCATTGGCTGCTATCTTCAATCCTGAAGATTTAAATGCATTAGAACAAGCACTTCGTTTAAAAGATAAATATGAAGGTAGTACGGTAAGTATTCTGACTATGGGTCCGGGAAGAGCTGCCGAAATAATTCGCGAAAGTTTATACAGAGGAGCTGATGATGGCTTTTTATTGACCGATAGAGCATTTGCCGGATCGGATACGTTGGCTACTTCCTATGCATTATCATGTGCAATCAAAAACTTTTCAAAAGTAGATGTAATAATTTGTGGCCGTCAAGCTATTGATGGCGATACTGCTCAAGTAGGGCCACAAGTTGCCGAAAAAATAGGATGGCCTCAAATAACCTATGCAGAAGAAATTTTAGAATGTACTTCTCAAAAAATTGTGGTTAAACGCCGATTAGAAAAAGGAATTGAAATAGTAGAAGGAAAATTACCTATGCTGGTAACTGTAAATAGTTCGGCTCCTGAGTGTAGACCTCGCAATGCCAAATTGGTGATGAAATTTAAACATGCCAAAACAATTAGCGAAAAACAAGCCGGCGATCAAGATTATATCGATTTAGTTGATGAAAGACCCTATCTTAATATTAATGAATGGAGTGTAAATGAAATACAAGCAGATGCCAATTGGTTAGGGTTAAAAGGATCTCCAACAAAAGTAAAAGAAATTGAAAATGTTGTATTTCAGGCAAAAGAAAGCAAACGCTTGTCTCCCGACGATTTCGACATAGAGAGTTTAATGAGAGAATTAATTGCTAACCATACTATTGGATAAGACTAAATAAGTAAAAAATCATGAACAATATATTTGTATATTTAGAAATAGAAGACGGTATCGTTGCTGATGTTAGTCTTGAATTGCTAACAAAAGGACGTTCGTTAGCCAACCAATTAAAGTGTAAATTAGAAGCGATTGCTATTGGTAGTCAATTAGACGGTATCGGTGAGCAAGTATTTTCTTTTGGAGTAGATGTGTTGACCTTAGCCGATGATAAAAAGCTTTATCCGTATACTTCATTGCCTCATACCGCTATATTAGTAAAACTGTTTAAAGAAGAACAACCTCAAATAGCCTTGATGGGAGCTACATCTATAGGTAGAGATTTGGGTCCGCGTGTTTCTTCTGCTTTGTTTAGTGGATTAACAGCTGATTGTACAAGCTTAGAAATTGGCGACCATGAAGATAAAAAAGAAGGTAAGGTGTATAAAAATTTGTTGTATCAAATTCGTCCTGCTTTTGGAGGAAACATTGTTGCTACCATTGTAAACCCTGAACAACGTCCTCAAATGGCAACTGTAAGAGAGGGTGTAATGAAAAAAGAAATTGCAGACAAACACTACAAAGGAGAAACAAAAAAACTAGATGTTTCAAAATATGTCTCTAGTACTGATTTTGTGGTAAATGTTATAGAGCGTCATATGGAAAAGTCGAAGCTGAATATTAAAGCTTCACCTATTATTATATCCGGAGGATACGGAATCGGATCGCGCGAAAATTTTGATTTGCTATTTGATTTTGCCCATGTTATTGGTGCCGAAGTGGGAGCTTCAAGAGCTGCGGTTGATGCCGGATTTGCCGACCATGAACGTCAAATTGGTCAAACCGGAGTAACGGTACGTCCTAAACTATATATTGCCTGTGGTATATCAGGGCAAATTCAGCACGTAGCGGGTATGCAAGAATCATCGATGATAATTGCAATAAATAACGACCCTAATGCACCAATTAATGCTATTGCCGATTATGTAATTACAGGCAATGTGGAAGAAGTGATTCCGAAAATGATTAAATATTACAAAAAGAATACGAAATAAAATGGCAAACTTTTATACAGACAATCCAGGATTGAAATTTCAGCTTTCACATCCGTTAATGAAAAAAATTGTTACTTTAAAAGAAAACAATTTTGCTGATAAAGATACATATGATTACGCTCCTCGCGATTTTGAAGATGCAATTGACAGTTACGATAAAGTAATGGAAATTATCGGAGAAATTGCCGGTGATGTTATTGCTCCTAATGCCGAAGATGTTGATCACGAAGGTCCTCATGTAGAAAATAGTCGAATAATTTATGCAAAAGGAACCCAAGAAAACCACGATGCATTGGTTAAAGCCGGCGTATATGGCATTTCTTTGCCTCGTGAGTTTGGTGGTTTAAATTTTTGTATGGTACCCTATTTAATGTCGGCCGATATAGTTTGTCGTGCTGATGCCGGTTTTGGTAATATTTGGGGTTTGCAAGATTGTGCCGAAACAATTCATGAGTTTGCATCCAAAGAAATTAAAGACGAATTTTTACCACGAGTTGTAAACGAAGGAGCTACCTGTTCAATGGATTTGACTGAGCCCGATGCAGGTTCGGATTTACAAGCCGTAATGCTTAAAGCAACTTATAACGAAAAAGACGGTTGGTGGTACTTAAATGGAGTAAAACGCTTTATTACCAATGGCGATGCCGAAATAAAATTAGTATTAGCTCGTTCTGAAGAAGGTACTTCTGACGGTAGAGGTTTGTCTTATTTCGTAGTAGACAATCCTAAAGATGCTAGCTTGAAAGTGCGTCGTATTGAAAATAAAATGGGTATTAAAGGTTCTCCTACAGCCGAATTGGTATTTACTAACGTAAAAGCTAAATTGGTAGGGCAACGTCGTTTAGGACTTATTAAATATGTAATGTCTTTGATGAATGGCGCTCGTTTAGGTATTGGCGGTCAATCGGTAGGTATTTCTGAAGCTGCTTATAGAGAAGCATTGGCTTATGCAAAAGACCGTGTGCAATTTGGAAAAGCAATTATAGAATTCCCTGCGGTATATGAAATGCTTTCGCTAATGAAAGCCAAACTAGATGCCTCACGTGCTTTATTATACGAAACAACAAGATTTGTTGATGTGTACAAAGCCTATGATTTAGTGGCCGAAAAACGTCCATTAGATAAAGACGAAAAGGAAGATCAAAAAACGTATAATAAGTTGGCTGATGGTTTTACTCCTTTGTTAAAACTTATGTCGAGCGAATATGCGAACCAAAATACCTATGATTCTATTCAAGTACACGGTGGTTCGGGCTTTATGAAAGATTATGCGTGCGAACGCTTATATCGCGATGCTCGTATTACTTCAATTTATGAAGGAACTTCTCAATTACAAGTTGTAGCTGCAATTCGTCACGTAACCACAGGTGCTTATTTAGCTCAAATGCGTGCTTATTTATCAGAAAAAGTTACACCGGAGTTAGAAGGATTACGTACTCGTTTATCAGCTATGGCTGATTTGTATGAAAAAAGAATAACCAAAGTAGTGGATAAAAAAGATAATGAATATATTGATTTTCATGCACGACGAATGGTGGAAATGGCCGGTTATATTATTATGGGTTGTTTACTTGTTTCGGATGCTACCAGAAATGATGAGTTTGTAAAATCGGCAGAAGTATTTGTAAATTATGCAGAAGCAGAAGTGACAAAAAATGCTTCTTTTATAAAGAGTCTGAATCATAAAAACATCGGTTTATACAAACAGCTTTAAAAAATGATACTATTAAAAAACCTGTTGACGCTAAGTTGACAGGTTTTTTTATTTTTTATATTTTTGCATCTTTACGAATGTAATGCATGAACATAACTTCAAGTAAACATACGGTTCTTATCACTTTTCTTACCTTCTTTTTTCTTGTAAACATTTTTTATGTAAAAGCAGGAAATCAAGAGTACGACCCCCGTTTGCAATTAACAAATACACTTGATAGTTGTATTAAAGAAAAAGCATTTCCGGGTATACAGTATGTGATTTTTACAAAGGACAGCTTTTTATATGAGTATGTTGGAGGCTTTTCGGATGTTATAAATAAACAAGAAATGACATTTGATAATACGCTGAACGGCTTTTCTGTTGCCAAGCTTATTACGGGTATAGCTATACTTCAGTTGGTAGAAAAGGGTCAATTAAGTTTGGATGACAGAGTTTCAAATTATATTGTAAACATACCATCTCCCGAAATTACAATTAAAGAATTGCTAGTGCATAGTTCCGGGATACCAAATCCAATAATCGGGAATTTTTATATCCATTGGGAAAATGAGCACCAACAATTTAACAGAGATAGTTTGTTAAATGTTGTGTTGTTGAAGAATCATAAACTTAAATTTGTGCCGGGTAGTAAAATTATTTACAGTAATTTGGGCTATGCCATACTAGGGAAAGTGATTGAATCGATTACAAATATGACTTATGAAGATTATGTTCAAATACATATTTTTGATAAATTGAATTTGAATAATGAATTGTGTCATTTTAAAAGTCAGCGTTTCTCCAAAAATGCAAAACCTTATTTTGAGTTGGCATCTATGCCTTTTAATATAATGGCAAATTCTATCAAGGGGGCAAATATTAAAAACGAAGGCAAATGGAATACGCTGGATAATTTTTGTTACTTTAATTTTCCGGCACATGGTGGTATAATTATAAGTGCCAAAGAGTTTGCTAAAATATTTCAGAATCTTGTTTCAGAAAATTCGGTGTTATTATCTAAACCAATGGTCGATTTGTTTTTTACCGAACAATTTCAGTATAAAGATACACGTATGGCTATTACTTGGTTTATAAGTGAATATAACGGTAGTACTTATTTTTGGCACAGAGGCAGAGGTCTTGGTTTTTCGTCGGAAATAAGGTATTATGCCAAAGAAGGCGTATATTCGCTCATGCTAGTAAACGACAGCGCTGATAAAAGTTTAAATATGCTTAATCAATTAGATGCTTTAATTGTAAAGTTTTGATAGTGAGTTGGTTTTTGTATTTTCAAGTATTAATTAATAAGAAATGTTAGTATGTTGGTATTAATGATTGTTTTGTTTTTGTTAGGGTATTTTTGTATTGCGATGGAACACCCTTTAAAAGTGAATAAGGCTGCTACAGCATTATTGTTGTCGGCTCTTTTATGGGTGGTTTATATCTTTTTTGCTCCAAGCTATTTGCCATCGTTAGAAGAGTTTAAAGTATTTGCATTGAACCCAGAAAATCTACATTTAAGCCTTTATGAGCAAGTAATATCTTATGTTACCAATGTGCAAATAATTGAACATTTAGGCGAAGTTGCCGAAATACTTTTTTTCTTGATTGGAGCAATGACCATTGTAGAATTAGTGGATGTACACGGAGGGTTTTCAATTATAACCGATAAAATTACCACCAAAAACAAACGCAAACTCTTGTGGATTATTGCTTTTGTAACATTTGTGTTATCTGCCATATTGGACAATCTTACTACCTCGATAGTAATGGTTATGTTGCTTCGTAAGTTGGTAAGTAACCAACAAGAGCGATGGATTTTTGCCAGTATCATTATTTTAGCTGCCAACAGTGGGGGGGCATTCTCGCCCATAGGCGATGTTACCACCATAATGTTGTGGATAAATGGAAACGTAACTACTTCGTCATTAATACCGGAGCTTTTTCTCCCATCTTTAGTTTCTGCTGTAATACCTGTTTTGATTGCTCAGCGATTTTTAAATGCTGAACCCCTTAAAGAAGTAAAAATTACATCATCAACACATACCCATACTGCGGCCGAATTTGCTACAAAAAAAGAGCAACTGGTTTTATTTTGTCTAGGTGTTGGGGCATTAATATTTGTGCCTATTTTTAAAACAATCACTCATTTACCTCCATTTATAGGGGTTTTGTTCGGATTAAGTATTTTATGGATTTACACAGAAATTCTTTATCATAAAAAGAAGGGCATCGAAGAAAAAAACAAAGCCCGCATCAGCTACGTATTGTCTCGCATAGATATGTCTACTATCCTCTTCTTTTTAGGTATTTTAATGGCAGTAGCTGTTTTACAAGTATCAGGTATTTTAAGTTCTTTTTCTCAAGTGTTAGATAAACATGTTGGTAATGTGTATCTAATTAATATTATAATTGGCTTATTGTCGTCTGTAGTAGATAATGTGCCTTTGGTTGCCGGTGCAATGGGTATGTACGATATTATTCCGCAATCTATCGAGTTTGCTCAAAACGGTATTTTTTGGATATTTTTAGCGTATTGTGCCGGTGTGGGTGGCAGTATTTTAATTATTGGCTCTGCTGCAGGTGTAGTTGTAATGGGATTAGAAAAGATTAATTTTATCTGGTATCTGAAACGAATTTCGTTAATTGCTTTATTGGGTTATTTGGGCGGAGCGCTTGTTTATTTTATACAAATGAAGTTTATTTTCCCTCTGTTTATTTAGCAATAAATTTTTTTGAAATAAATTATAAAACAGCTGTTTAAAAATAAACAGCTGTTTTTTTTGTGCAAATAAAAACTACCTATACATTTGCACATTTTTTAATTGTTATTTAATCTTTAATACACTTAATTATGATTGCTTTAATGATTGTATTGTTCATTATTGGCTATGTATGTATAGCTATGGAACATCCTTTGAAAGTTAACAAAGCGGCTACAGCGCTTTTGCTTTCTTCTTTGTTGTGGGTAATTTATATTTTCTTTGCGCAAACGCAACTTCCAACCTTGGAAGAGTTTAAAGTGTTTGCCGAAAGTCCTGAAAATGTGCATTTGTCGTTGTATGAGCAGGTAATTGCGTATGTTACCGGAATTCAGATAATTGAGCATTTGGGCGATGTTGCACAAATACTGTTCTTTCTTATTGGTGCAATGACCATTGTAGAGCTGGTTGATGTGCATGGAGGTTTTTCAATCATTACCGATAAAATTACAACAAAAAACAAGCGTAAACTCTTGTGGATTATTGCTTTTGTAACCTTCTTTTTATCTGCAATTCTTGATAATTTAACTACATCTATCGTTATGGTAATGCTGCTTCGAAAACTAGTAAGCAACCAACAAGAAAGATGGATATATGCCAGTGTAATAATTCTTGCCGCAAATAGTGGTGGTGCGTTTTCACCAATTGGCGATGTTACCACTATTATGCTTTGGATTGGTGGAAATGTAACAACGGGTACAATTATACCCGAATTGTTTTTGCCATCATTAGTATCTGTAGTAATTCCGGTAGCTTTGTTGCAACGCTTTTTAAAAGGTGAAATTGTGAGTCCCTCTAAAGATTCTATATCTTTATCCGGACATGCAGCTGCAAGTATTGTAAGTAAAAATGAAAAAATTCTTCTTTTTTGCTTGGGAGTGGGGGCCTTGATTTTTGTTCCGATTTTTAAAGGAATTACCCATTTACCCCCTTTTATAGGCATTTTGTTTGGTTTAAGTATAATTTGGATTTATACAGAAATAATGTATCATCGTAAAAAAGATGTAGCTGAAAGTAGTAAAGCAAGAATTTCAAGCGTTCTTTCTCGAATTGATACTACTACCATTCTTTTCTTTTTAGGTATATTAATGGCAGTTGCTGTATTGCAAGTATCGGGTATATTAAGTATGTTTTCGCTTGTGCTCGATGAGTATGTTGGCAATTTTTATTTGATAGATATTTTGATAGGTTTATTATCTTCTGTTGTAGATAATGTGCCATTAGTGGCAGGAGCCATGGGTATGTATCCTATTGCTATCGATCCGGCGTCTATTTATGCTTCAGGAGGTGCATTTTGGGTGTTTCTCGCTTATTGCGCCGGTGTGGGTGGCAGTATTCTTATTATCGGTTCGGCTGCAGGTGTTGTGGTAATGGGCTTAGAGAAAATGAACTTTATTTGGTATATGAAAAAAATATCTTTAGTTACTTTGTTAGGATATTTGATTGGAGCCGGAATTTATGTTCTTCAAATGAGCGTTATTATTCCTCTCTTAAAATAATTCAAGTCTTTTTTAATAGAAAGGGTGCATTTCTAAATGCACCTTTTTGTTTTTTATCAAACATCTATTTTGTGGGCTATTAATTGTAAAAAAATACTATTTTTGTAATTCATCTTTAATTTTACGTGTATTTCTATGAACGCAGCAGAATCAAACATGCAAACATCCGAAGTAGTAAGTGAAGAAACAGTTCAACCTACAGCTACTTCTGCCTTGGAAGAGAAAGTAACTCCTCAAAAAGAAGTGCAGTTAACCAAGGCTCAACTGGTTGAAAAGCTTCGTGTTTTGTTGGAAGGAAAGGATGAACAAAAGTTGAAAACAGAAGTTGATGCCATTAAACAACTTTTTTACAAAAAGCACAAACAAGAACAAGACGAGTATTTTGAATCGTTAACGGATGAAGAAAAGGCTGTTTATACACCAATTGCTGATGAATATGAAGTGCAATTAAAAGCTTTATTAAACGATTTTAAAGAGCATAGAGCTAAGCAAAATGCCGATGCTGAAGCGTTGAAAATAAAAAATCTTGAAACCCGACAACAAATAATTAGCAAGATTAAAGCATTTTTAGATAAACCGGAAACGGTTCACGAACATGTAACCGAATTTAAACAACTACAACAAGCATGGAAAGATACGGGTTCTGTTCCTGCTACTGCTGCACAATTGTTTAAAACCTACAATTTATGTGTAGAGAATTTCTACGATTTGCTTAAAATGAATATCGAACTGCGCGATTATGATTTTAAGAAGAACTTAGAATTTAAAACTGCATTGTGTGAAGCTGCCGAAAATTTAGATAATGAATCGGATGTTGTAGGCGCTTTTCATAAATTGCAGAAAATGCACGAAGAATGGGCGCAAATAGGACCTGTTGCCAAAGAAATGCGTGAGGAGTTATGGTTGCGTTTTAAAAATGCCTCTTCAATCATCAACAAAAAACACCAAACGTATTTTGATGCGTTAAAAATAAAAGAAGAAGAGAATCATCAACAAAAAACACGATTATGCGAGGCTTTAGAAGCCATTGATTTCGAAGCTATTAAAACATTTAAAGACTGGGAAGATAAAACCGAAGAAATTGTAGCCATTCAACAGCAATGGAAAACTATTGGTTTTGCGCCCAAAAAAGTAAATGTAAAGATATACGACCGTTATCGTTCTGCTTGCGATATGTTTTTTTCTAAAAAGAGTGAATTTTATAAAATCATAAAAGATGAGTTGCATGTTAATTTAGAAAAGAAAAAAGCTTTGCTGGCTCAAGTTGAAGCTCTAAAGGATAGTACTGATTGGAAAGAAACAACCCAACAACTTATCGATATTCAAAAGGAATGGAAATCAATAGGAGCAGTGCCTCGTAAACAATCGGACTATATTTGGAAACAATTTATAGCAGCATGCGACTATTTTTTCGATCAAAAAGCTAACAATTTCAACTCGCAAAAAACAGTTGAACAAGAAAACTTGGCAAAGAAAAATGAACTAATTGATAAAATTGATAATTTTCAGCGTTCCGAAGATGTATCAGAGTCGGTAGCTGCTCTTAAAGAATTGGTGGGACAATGGGCAAGTATTGGTCATGTGCCCTTCAAAGAAAAGGATAAACTGTACGAAAAATACAAACTTGCCTGCGATAAGCAATTTAAAGCTTTAAATGTAGATGCACACAAACGTCATATCGATACGTTTAAGGTTAGTTTAGATTCGATGGCAGGAAAGGATAAAAACCAGTTGTTTCGAGAAAGAGATAAGTTACTTCGTCAGTTTGAAAAACTGAAGAGTGAGCTGAAAACTTGCGAAAACAATATTTGTTTCTTTACTTCAAATGCCAAAAAACCTAGTCCGATGATTATCGAGATGCAAAAAAATATCGATAAATTGAAAGAAGAAAATAATTTATTGTTGAAAAAAATTCAGTTAATAGAGGCCCAGCTAGCCTAGAAAATATAGAACACAAATTACACAAAAAACACAAATTGACACAAAAAAATCAAGTAGCAATCTTAACAGCATATAGTTAGACTATTGAAAGAATTTGTGTTCCTTTGTGTTTTTTGTGT
>JAFGVL010000025.1 GCA_016938015.1 Paludibacteraceae bacterium | reverse complement strand
TTAAATCTTAAAAATAGTAGATACTATTTTTTCATAAGCATTTTGCTTACCCTGCTACAACAACTTCAAAACCTGCCGCTTTTACCTGTTTAGCAATAGCTTGCAGTTCGTCGATAGTAACACTTTCAATATCATCGATAGGCGCTTTACGATCGAGAGAATAAATCATGACCTGCTTTGGTTTTATTTTTTTTAAGGCCGCAATCCAAGCTGTAATTTCTTCATCGGTAGTGTTGTCAAACAACAACTCGTTGTATTTGCCACGTACAAACATTGTTTGTATAATTATTTTTTCTTGGTATTTTTCTACCAAGTGTTTTAGAATCCATTTAACGGTTAACGATTCTCTGGTTGGTCGGTCAATAATACGCATGGTTGATTCAATAGCCGAATCAAGTTTAAGAATAGCATTATCAACTTTGCACAAGGCTCTGTATACATCTAGTTTGTCGATAGCACATGCGTTAGACAATACATTTACTTTTGCTTGTGGGAAATAGGTATTTCTCAACTCACAAACAGTGTTTACTATCGATTCGAAATCGGGATGCATCGTAGGTTCTCCATTACCCGAAAAGGTAATTCCATCAACGATTTTATTTTCAAGAACCAGTGTTTCTAACTTTTTTTTAAGCTCTAATCGAATATCCTCTTGCTTAGGCATTTGCCCAATTCTATAATCGTTTAGCCCACACTCACAATACACACAATCGAAAGAACAAATTTTAACCGTTGCAGGCATTAAATTAATTCCTAACGATTCACCCAAACGGCGACTTTGTATCGGACCATAAATTTGTTGCAAGGGAATACGAGAATTACTATCCATATTACTGTTGTTAAAAGAAAAAAAGCTGACTTTGACAAAGCAGCTTTTTTCATATTTTTTTAGTTGTTAAGGACTACAAAGATAATCAACATTTCACACATCCGGGCTTTATTTGCTTAAAAAAATCGTTGCCTTTATCATCGACCAAAATAAATGCCGGAAAATCTACTACCTCTATTTTCCAAATAGCTTCCATGCCTAATTCAGGGTATTCCAAACATTCGATGCTTTTTATGTTGTTTTGAGCTAATATTGCAGCCGGACCACCAATAGAGCCTAAATAAAAGCCACCGTATTTTTTACAGGCATCAGTTACCTCTTGGCTACGGTTACCTTTTGCCAACATAATCATACTGCCTCCTTGACTTTGAAATAAATCTACATAAGAATCCATACGGCCGGCAGTAGTTGGTCCCATCGAACCACAAGCTAAACCCTGAGGCGTTTTAGCCGGACCGGCATAATAAATAGGATGATCTTTGATATATTGAGGCAAGCCTTTACCCGCATCCAAACGCTCTTTCAACTTGGCATGAGCAATATCTCTTCCCACCACGATTGTTCCATTTAACGATAAACGAGTAGCTACCGGATAATTGCTCAACTCCGCCAATATCTCTTTCATGGGTCGATTTAAATTTATTTTCACGGCATTTCCTTCGCCTTCATTACGCAAGTGTTCAGGAATATATTTACCGGGGTTATCTTCCATCTTTTCAATCCAAATTCCTTCTTTATTTATTTTTGCTTTAATATTTCTATCGGCCGAGCAAGATACTGCCATACCTACAGGACAAGATGCACCATGACGAGGCAAACGTATTATGCGCACATCATGAGCAAAATATTTGCCTCCAAATTGAGCTCCTAACCCTATTTCTTGAGCTGCTTGTAACATTTTCTTTTCTAACTCAACATCCCTAAACGCTTGTCCGTGTTCATTGCCTTTTGTTGGCAACGAATCATAGTATTTAGTGGAGGCTAATTTTACTGTTTTCATGCACGCATCGGCAGATGTACCACCGATAACAAATGCTATATGATAAGGCGGACAAGCAGCCGTACCCAACGACTTCATCTTTTCTATCATAAATTTTTCTAACGAAACCGGATTTAACAACGCTTTTGTTTCTTGGTATAAATACGATTTATTGGCCGAACCTCCACCTTTAGCAATGCACAAAAATTTATACTCGTTGCCATCTACTGCTTGAATATCGATTTGTGCCGGCAAGTTTGTGCCGGTATTTTTTTCGGCATACATATCTAATGCTACCGTTTGTGAATAGCGCAAATTTTCTTCGGTATACGTTTTATATACTCCTTCAGAAAGAGCCTCTTCATCGCCACCACCGGTCCATACTTGTTGCCCTTTTTTTGCAATAATAGTAGCCGTACCCGTATCCTGACAAAAAGGCAATACTCCTTTAGCAGCTATTTCGGCATTACGAAGCATGGTCAATGCCACATATTTATCATTTTCACTAGCTTCGGGGTCAGCTAATATTTTAGCTACTTGAGCTTGGTGAGCCGAACGCAACATAAAAGCGCAGTCGTGAAAACAAGCCGCTGCTAAGCGCGTTAAAGCTTGCGGTTCTACTTTCACTATTTCTTTGCCTTCAAAAGTAGATACACTAACTCCTTCGTTCGATAAAAGATAATATTCAGTTTCATCTTTACCTAAAGGAAAAGGATTTTGATAATAAAAAGGTTGGTTCATACAACTATTTTTTGAGGGTTAATAGCTATTACTAATTAAAAAGCTTAGGGCTTTGTATTGAATTCCCAAAATTAGAGAATTCTTTTTTAATATCAGTTCAGAGAAGAATTTTTTGATGATAAAAAATTATTAGTAAGCATAATTGATTATTTTCGCATCAATTTTGCCATTGATAGATATACCCACATTATTAAAAAAGATATCTTAATTAAAACAACATATAGCCAAATGAAAAAAACAAGCCGCTTTCTATTAATTATACTAGCCTTTTCAAGCATTGTTTCGGCTCAAGTACACGACCCCTCGTGGAAAAATATTGTGTTTCAAAAAGAAGGCGGATGGTTTAGCTCCGACACAGCAAAAGCCTATGCCGAAAACGTACTGCTTTATCAACGAGATATTGGCGGATGGCCCAAAAACACGCAAATGCAAAAACCCCTTACCGAAGCTCAAAGAGCCAACTTATTAGAAGAAAAAGCGGAGGCCTACGGATGCACCACCGATAATGGAGCTACTTACATGGAAATGATTTATTTGTCTAAAATATACCGTCAAATACCGGATGAAAGGTACAAAAATGCATTTTTAAAAGGATTGAATTATTTACTCGAAGCACAATATCCTAATGGAGGATGGCCACAATTTTACCC
>JAFGVL010000024.1 GCA_016938015.1 Paludibacteraceae bacterium | reverse complement strand
ATGTGGAAACATTTGTTGAATTTGTAAGGGCATTAATCCACTAAAAATGGCATTTCGGGCATATTGAGTAGCTGTGGGTAATATGCTGAAATAAGGTTCTTCTTCTGAAAAAACAAAGTATTCGTTCAACAGTGACTTTATAACCGCCCATTGGTCGTAGCGGAAATTATCAATGACTATTAAAAACACTTTTTCTCCCTTATCTAATAATGGAAATACTTTCTTTTTAAAGATATCTGGACTTATCAACGGTCTTGTTTCAACTTTTTCAAACCACGATTCGTAGTTCTTTTTTATATATTTTGAGAATGCGTTGTTTGCTTCTACTTTTTGCATTTGCAGTAAGTCTCTCATTTCATTTTCCGACGAATCGAGTTCTAGTTCCCAATAAATAAGCTTTTTGTATAAGTTTGCCCAATCGCTGTGTGATACACATTCGTTTATTTGCATGCCAATTTTTGCAAACTCGGTACGATAATTTGTGGTTACTTGTTCGGAGATGATATTGTTTTTGTACACATGCTTTTTTATAGCCAACAAAATTTGGTTTGGATTGATTGGTTTTATTAGATAGTCGGCAATTTTACTCCCAATAGCCATATCCATTATATTCTCTTCTTCATTTTTAGTAATCATTACTACCGGAATGTTCGAGTTGATAATTTTTATGTGCGATAGGGTTTGTAGTCCGCTTAATCCCGGCATGTTTTCATCTAAAAAGATGATATCAAAGTTATTTGTTCGGCACAATTCAATTGCATCTTGACCATTGTTGGCGGTAGTTACTTCGTATCCTTTGTTTTCTAAAAAAAGAATGTGTGGTTTTAGTAAATCTATTTCGTCATCTGTCCAAAGTATTTTCATCGTACCGGTTTATTTTTGCAGGTTAGAGTTCCGATTAAAGTCTAAGTAATCAGTTGTATTTTGAGCTTTTATAAGCTTTTCGAGGTTGCTTTTTGAAATAATAACATTTCTGTATTCCGTGTTTTTAATTGTTTCGAACAATTCCCTTTGACGAATGGTTTGAAACAAGTAATTTCTAGCTGCATTTGCTGTAGGGAATCCGTCAACGGTAATAATTTTTTGACCACCAACATTGTGTAATGTTACTTTGTAATTTGCTAATGGAGAACGTGTTGTGTTGTATTTATCCATGGCAGATTTAAAACTTATAAAATCAAAACTTCCTTCTAAAATGATAATACCATAGGCATGTGTTTCCATGGCATTGTAGGAGTAAGTTACGGTTGCTTTTTGAGCAGTGGCGTTATTTTTAGTTGCGGTTATTAATTCAACTTTTGGTTTTTCAACTTCAGTTTTGGGTGCTTCCACTTTAACTGGAGCGGATGTTTTAGTATTAGCAGATGTTTTAGTTGTTGTTTTGTCTGTTTTTACAATTTTTGTGGGTTTAACAACCGGTTTTTTATGGAATGAACTATTTACACTGTCTTTTTTTGTGGGCTGAACAGCAAGAGCTGTATTTTTGGTTTTTTCTGCTGCTTCTATATTAGTTTTCTGTAAAGTTGAAGCAGGAGGAATAGTAGTTTTCACGTTAGTTTGTTGAGTATTGTTGGTTTGTGTGCTCCTGATAATTGGGGTTTGAGTTGCAATTTTTAGAGTATTTGTTTGTGCCGTATCTTTAAGAGTTATAGGTGTAGAAGTGATAGCTGTTTTCACGCTATCGGGTATTTGCGCATAAATAGTTGGAGTTGTTTGAAATACTGTTTCCGATTTTAAAGGAGCGATGTTGTTTTTATAAAAACTAGTGTACTCTTCAATAGTATGTCCTTTTTTTATTAATTCGAAATTAGTAGAAGAAATTATAAACGACGAGCAATTATTAAGTTTCATAAAATTATCTACTTGCTTATCTTTTAATAGCCCTTCTTTATACCACAACGCTTCTTCATAACCATCGAGAGAGGAGATAAGTAATAAGTTGGAGCTTATCATTTTCTTAATTTCTAAGTCGAATTCTTTTATCATGAACCCTGTAAAATTGTATAGGGCTACGTTATATTGAAGTTGATGCAACGAAACATCTTTTGGGGCAACTATTACAATCAAGTGTCTGTCTTTGAGGTTTTTTTCAAAGCTCAAGGTGTCAATTGGTTGGTTTTGAGTTGTGTAAATGCTGTCTCTGCGATTAAGTATTGCGCCGTGCGAACTTCCTGCTTGAGCTTCGAGACCTTGGTTTATTAAGGCTAGAATATCTTTTGCCAACGAATTAACATCGCTTTGAGGATAGTCGGAAATTATTTTTTGAAGTCCATTTTTGAAGTCATCCGTTTGACCTGATTTTCCTTTACTCAAAGCATCTAAAAAAGTAAATTTTGGCAGTAATTCAGACAATGGGTATTCTTTTTTAATCAACTCAAAATTGGATGTAACGGTCGAATAATCGTCTTTTAAATAGGCAAAATAGCTGGCTTGATAGATCGAATCTTCTTTTATTTTAAGTTGATTTATTCTCTCAGCATAATCGGGCATAGAGAACATAATTGCATACGAACTTTTTGGAAATTTTTGAATGAGTTGGTTTTTATAATGATTTGCCAATGAAATTTCGTTGGCTTTCATATTCATTTGGTAAAGGTTGTAATAAACATCGGCTAGTCTTTCGTCGTTAGGGAATCTTCTTTCCAGTTCTTCGAAAGTTAGTATGGCTTTTTTACTGTCTTCAATATCTTCTTTATAAATCATTCCAATAGTGTACAGAGCATTGGCTATTTGCTCATTAGAGGTTTCTATTTCGGCTTCTCCTTGAGGTATTTGTTTCAAATAAAAGTTTATATCCGTATTAACTAATGATTTGTTAATGAAATCATTTTCTTGGGTATTATCAGTTGATGCCGTTTCGTTAAATGAACTTGCTTCATCATTATCATTATTAAAACCTAAAACTGCTTTATTTTTTCTCCTCCAGTTATCTTCCAGGGGTCTAATTCCCCATTTGCTTTGAAAATCTTTTCTTCCGCTAGATTTAAGCATATTATTGTAAAAATACCAATCGCCGGTTGTTTTTAAGCCAAGAGCCATACTGTTGTCAGGTATGTTTTCATTCGAATAAAATGAGTTGTTTTCGGCAGCTGCTTCGGCAAGTAGTTTTTCTTTTAAAGCCTCTTCTTCTTTTTGAAGAGTTTTGATTAATGTTTTTATCGCTTTTTCTTTGTCTTTTTCATCGAGTTTAGAGAGGGATTGTAAGCTATCTTGTAGGCTTACAATTTCGTATTGTTGATTAAGTTTTTCTAATAACAAGCTTCTGGCATTTACTCGTTGATAGTCTGCATGTTCTAACGGCATTATGGACGAGGCTTCTTTATAGTAGGGTTGAGCTTCAATATACTTACTTTGATTATAGGATAAATCGGCTATTGCAATGAGTATCTGTACTTTATTTACAATATTAAATTTGCTGTTATCAATGGCAAGTTGATAGCTTTTTAAAGCCTCATCGTAGTTTTTTTGTTTTTGGTTGATGTTGCCTATAGTAAAGTAAATTTTGTCTTTATAGTTGGAGTATTTACTATTTTTAAGCATTTTGTGTAAAAACTTAATGGCTTCTTGTGGATTTTCTGTGTCTGCTTCAGCTCTGCTGATGCGGGCATTAAATTCCATATCGGTTGGAGGGTTTGCTTTTATTACTTCCGAGAAATAAAACTTTGCTTGAGCGTCGTCTTTTTTTAACCTATAAAGTTGACCTAATATATATTTCAGTCTGGTTCTTTGTGTTTTGTCTTTTTCGTTATTGGCGGCAATAACTAATAGTGGAATGGCTTCGTCGTATTTTTTATTTTTTAATAACAAGTCGGCACTGGTGGCAGCATAAAGAGCGTTGAACTTTGAAGAAATTTGTTCTTTATTTGCTTTTATTAAAATATCTTCGGCATCGTACAACCAGTCCATTTCTATATAGCTTTTTGCCAACCAAATTTGCGCTTCGGTTACACAATCTTTATCCCAACTAAAGTGGTTAATGGTATATGTAAAAGTGCCTACAGCCGCTAAAAAATCTGCTTTATGAAATTGTGCTTTTCCTAAAAGCAACCAAACTTCATCAATTCTGTAGTTATATTCCTCTTGTTTTAAGAATGCTTGAAATTTAGGATCTTGCATTCTTTTTTGGTCTTTTTTAGGCTTTTTTCGGATGGAATGTATTTTTATGGCCTTTTCAGCTTTTTCGATGGTTCTATCCATTTGTGGAGTTGCTGCCGATGCGTTGCTATGAACACTTATTGGGTACATTGGCAGGAGTAGGGAATAATCGTCGGTATGCGCTTTTTCGATAATATTCAAGCCTTCTTTATAACTCTCATTGGCGTTAAAATATACATTAAACTCTGTGTTTAAGGCTTGCATGTTTCTTGAGAACCATGTGTTTTTCTTGGCAGAACAGCTGCTAAAAAGAATTACAAGGAGTGAAAAATAATATATGTTACGCAATGTGGTTCTCAATGGTTATTTAGTTATAATTCTGATTATCAATAAAATTTGTTGCTGTGGCACACAAAAATACAATTTTTTTTGTGCAAATAAATGATAACAAGTATGATTTTTAAATAAATTAGAGAGGGTTATTTTCTTTTTTTGTATTATACTGACTTTTTAAAATATACAAAAGTGACACTAAGCCTATTAAACTTATTATTGCCAGCCACCACTGAGAATGGATTCCGATGCTGTCGATATTAAAAGTCAATATGTTTCTGGCAGACAAAAAGTAAAACACAACCACACAAGCATTATTTGTAAAATGTGCAATAATAGGGATATAAAGAGAGTTGCTCCAAAACAACATATATCCGAGTAATGCGCCCAAGAACATACGCGGGAAAAACCCAAAGAATTGAAGATGAAAAGCACTAAAAACAATTGCAGTAAGCCAAATGGCTGTGTGGTGACCAAATTTTTCGTGCATGCATCCTTGCACTGCGCCTCTAAAAAATAATTCTTCGGTAATTGCGGGTACGAAGGCTAAAAAGAACAAATTACTCCACAAAGTTTTTATTGAAGAATCGGTTAGGAGTTGTAGGGTTAAATCGTCGGCGGTTTTTTGTAATTCTCTTAAGGTCTTTTCTATTTCCGAAAGCGCTTGAGGTAAATGTAACTGCTCATTCCAATAACTCATAACATTTATTAATGGGAGTATGATAATCATTATTAAAATGGCATTTATAATTAGGTTGAAAGAGGGGAAGGTGTTGGTACGAAGGTATTTGTTAGGGTGTTTGTTTACCAAATATGAAAAAAGGATAGCCGGTAATGCTAATCCTACCACTCCAAATATAAGTTGCGTATAACGTGTAGCGTTTATGTTGTTGTTAAAACCAAGAGCAAACGCTATGGTTAATGACAGTAAAAAGCCTAGTGTAGAGAGAAAAATGATTAATAAAACCTTTTTTTTGAAAGAATTTTTTCCAACTTCTCCTTTAATTAACATTTGTTTTTTTGTTTGTAAAAATAATAAACATCTTTCTATAAAACAGTTTATTTTTTAATATGCTCCAGTATTTCGTAAACGATGGGGCAAGTACTTGCGTTTTTTACCGATAGCATATAAATCTGATAAAAGTTTTTTCTGTTTGTGTGAGGATACTCTCTACAGGCTTTTGGTCTGCTCTCGTAAATTTGACAGTAGTTGTCGGGCATTAAAAAAGGGCAAGGCATGGATTTAAATATAAAATCATTGTCTTCGTCTTTTTTAATATATCTTTCTATAATATCAGAGGGTTTGCATCGCAGAGCTTTGGCAATTTTGTCGATATCTTTTTCGGTAATGCGAGGTCCAAGTGTTCGGCAGCAATTGCCGCACTGTAAGCAATCGTATTTTTCGCTAAAGGAGTTGTGTAAATTGTGAACTTCCGAATCCATTGATTTCAACCGTTTTTTATTCTTTTTAAAAAAACTGATAGAAGATGCCTGTGCAAGTTTTGCCAGTGCTGGTAGATCTTCAATGTTGGGCATATAAATAGTGGTTGGAAGTTAATGT